>JBEKSH010000654.1:0-2900 GCA_049517235.1 Roseiarcus sp.
TTTCGTTGCGCTGATAGTCCCGCGAACGAAACAGGGCGCCCAGAATGGGCAGGTTCATCAGCCCGGGAACGCCGTTGATCGCCTGCTGCGTTTCGGTCGAGATAAGCCCGGCCGATGCGATGGAGCCGCCCGAGGGAAGCTCGACCGTGGTCTCGTTCCTTCGCGTGCGGAATGCGGGGACCGCTGTTCCCAGAATGGTGATCTGCTTGGAATTGTCGATATCCGTAACTTCGGTCGCGATCCGCAGCTGGATGCGCCCCTGCGAGAGCACGACCGGCGTGAAGTTCAGCGTGACGCCGTAAGGCTGGTAGGCGAAGCTCAGGACGCAATTGCCGCCGGTGGTCGGGCATGTTTCGCCCGAGGGTACGGGAATCGAGCCGCCCGCCAGAAATTTGGCGCTTTCCCCGGAGATCGCCGTCACGGTCGGCTCGGCGAGCGTCCTGGCCACGCCCTGACGCTCGAAGGCTTGCAAAGTCGCAGAAAGCGTGTTGCTGCCGCTGGTCCAACCGACCGTGGCTTGCTCGGGCGCGACGACGCCATTGATTGCAAAAGGATTGCTGAGCGTGAGGGAATTTGGGGACGTGGCGGAGACGCTTTGCATGCTCACGCCGAGCTGTTTCAGAATATCGCGTCGAACTTCCGTGACGGTGACGCGTAGCGACACCTGGTCGAGCCCCCGAATGACGAGCGAGTTGATGACCTTCCCGGAGAGCGGGGTTCCGGCCGCGGTAACGCTCAGCGAGGCCGCCGCCTGTCCGGTCCCTCCGCCTGACGGGGCGGCGGAGGCGGCGTTGGAGGCGCCGCCCAGAACGGACGTGCCGATAAATCCGCTCGCGATATCGAGAGCCTTCTGGGCCTCTCCGGCCGATGCGACCGAGCCCATCAAGATAACGGAATCGGCGACCGTCTTGACCTGAATGTCATTGCCCGGTATCGCCGCGCGCAATAATTCCGTCAGCTCGGCGACATCCCGGCCGACCGACACTTCAATGACGGCGATCTGCCGCCCGTTCTTGTCGAGCGCGAATATGGTTGTCTGGCCATTGGCTATCGCGTCGATGTAAAGACGTCGCGCCGAGCGCACGACGGCGTTGGCTACGGCGGGTTGGCCAATGAATATTTCGCTTGCTTCGTCGGGAAGATCGACGATCACCGACTTTCCGACGCCCAACTGCAGGCGGCGAGTGACAGCCGGCGCGCCGACCGTTTCCATTTTGGCGATCTCCGCGCCTGCGGCGGGCAAGCACAATTCCGGCGTCGCCAGAAGAATGACTGCGACGGCGCCCGCGGAAACGGCCGCCAGGCGAGTGACGCGATGAATTCCCATCGATGGCGCCCTTGTTTGATTTTGGGGAGCTTGAGACATGGCGTTCCTCATCGGCTGGCTTGCTGCGGAGCGCCGGCGCGCACGATCGTCAGGCCGCCTCCCTTGCCCGTCCCCAAATCGCCCACCGAGTCTGTCTTGCCCGCGGAGTCCAGCATGCTGCGCAGCGTAAGATGGAGATTTCCCGCGCCGGCCGTCCGCTGGGCGAGGACGATGAGTTCGGATTGCGCGGGATCGAGCTCAAGCGTCGCGTTCGCGCCGACGACGGTCTTTTCGCCGCCTTTTTCCTGGACGGTTTGACCGATGGCCAGCACGCGGACATTGGTGAGGATCGTCTGAGCGGTGTTGACCTCGACGCCTTGCGCCTTGGTTTGTTCTTCGTCGCGATAGACGCGGATGACGTCGACCCGGTCGTTGGGAAGAATAAAACCGCCGGCCGTCGCGCCGCCGCTCGGATCGATATTGATCGCCACCGCTCTCATTCCGGAGGGCAGCACAGCCGAAAGATAGCCGGCGTTCGGCCCCTTGACGATCTTGTCGCGCCGCATCGGCTCGCCTTGCAGGAACGCGCCGCGCGTCACCGCGCCTTTGGCGTTTTCGACGGCCTGCGGACCCTCGGATTTCTTGATCATCAGATCCGACAGCGACTGCCTTGGCCATTTCTGCCAACCGATGTCCGCGTCGGCAATTAGCGTGCCCATCGGCAGGTCGCGCGCGGCGACCAGAACCTCATCGGTATCCAGGCTCGGGGCGGCTTGCACGATCTGCGGAGGCGGGGCCTGCGCCGAATTGAACAGCACATAGGCCCCGCCGAAGGCGAGAATCGTCACACCCAAAACCGCAATCTGAACTCTGTTCATGACGCCAGACCCTCATCGCGCCATTTCGCGCAACGTAAGACTGATATGAGCAGCCAATCGTCAAATTAGGGTTAATCAGACGTATCCAATCTTCAAACGATGAGGAAGGCGAAGCAATTAATGCTTTCGATCCGGCCGATTACCCCTCGGAATGAGGAAATCGGCGAAAATAAAATACACATTTGCGTTGTTATTTGCTACGGCAGACCCGCCGCCGCGCGCCAAATATGCGTCTGCGGATAGAGGACGAGGCCGGCGGCCGCAAGCGCGATGCCGTAGGGGACGCCGGTTTCGGGATGATGAAGCCGCGCGACCCAGTCCAGGCGCGCCGCCCAGGCCGGCAGGGGCGCCTTGCGGCTCAATATGAGCGCCAGCGTCAGGACGCCGCCCATCACCGAAGCGATCAGACTGTAGTCGAGCATCAGCGCCCAGCCCAGCCACAACGCCGTGGCGGCGGCGAGCTTGGCGTCGCCCCCACCGATCCAGCCCAGCGAGAACAGCGTGAACGTCAAGGCGAGCATGGCCAAGGCGCAAGACAGATCGATTGCAATCGTTGCGAGCGGCAGGCCGACCGCCGCGGCCAAGGCGAGATAGCCGAGGACCAACGCGGCGCAAACGCGATTCGGAATCGTCATCGTGATGAGATCGGACGACGCGGAAAAGGCCATCAGCGCCGGAAACAGCGCGAGGATCGAGAAAAACAGAAAATTTGCAGC
>JBEKSH010000655.1:0-2899 GCA_049517235.1 Roseiarcus sp.
ATCAGGGCGGCGGCGCTGACACTGGAGGCCGGCGACATCCACACGCTCGATCAGGCGAGTGCGCCGTGAACGGTTGAGGGAGGCGTTGGCGTCGGCTTGGCATTGCCGAAATGGGTCCGGAGCGGCAATTGCGGCCTCGGAAACGCGATCATCCGCGGGATGTCGGATAAACCAGGGAGGAGCGCAAAATGAAACCCACGCTGCTGGGAATTCTGATCCTTGGCGCTGCGCTGAATCCTGGCGCATCGTTTGCGGGATGGGGCGCTATCGCATGCGATGTGCGCGGTTCCGGCGCCTGTGGCGTGTCCTACGGTTGGTCAAATCCGGGAAGCGCCAACTGGCAAGCGATCGCCGCCTGCCGGGCCGGCGGATACAATTGCTATATCTACAATTGGGAGCACAACATGTGCATTCACGGTCCAAATGGCTCCTGGACCTGCAATTAAGAATGGCTGACCGGCTCCGTTGCATCGAAGAATCGCGGCGCTTCGGCCACGGTCGGCCTCTTGCCGACCATCGCCGAACACCATGATTGGAGAGGCGATCGTTCCGGCCCAGCGAACCTCCCCGCTCTACTTCGCGCGCCCATGAACGTCGAGGGTCTCGAAGTCCGCCTGCGACAGTTCGATGCCGGCGGCCGCCACATTCTCCTCAAGATGGGAAACTTTGCCGGTGCCGGGTATCGGCAGCATCGCCTTGCTGCGCTTCAGCATCCAGGCGAGCGCGATCTGGCCGTGCGAGGCGTCATATTTCCGGGCGATCGCGTCGAGGACGGAACCCGCGCGGGCGAGGCCGCCGACGGCCAGCGGACGCCAGGGAACGAAGCCGATGCCGTTCGCCTCGCAATAATCGAGGACGGCTTCGCTGGACCTGTCGCCCAGATTGTAGAGATTCTGCACCGTCGCGACCTTGAAGAACTTCCGCGCGGCTTCGATGTCCGCGACCCCGACGTTGCTGAGGCCGACATGGCGGATCAAGCCCTCGGCCTGCATCTTGGCGACCGCGTCGAATTGCTCGTGGCGCGGCACGGTCGGATCGATGCGGTGCAGCTGCCACAGGTCGATGCGCGCGACGCCGAGCCTCTTGAGGCTTGTCGCGACGCCGTTGCGCAAGACTTCCGGACGCCCGTCGGGCGTCCATTGACCGGGGCCCGGCCGTTGCAGACCGGCCTTGGTTGCGATGACCAGTCCCTTGTAGGGAAAGAGCGCCTGGTGAATCAGTCGCTCGCTCACCTCGGGCCCATAACTTTCCGCGGTGTCGATGAAGTTCACGTCGAGTTCGGGCAGGCGGCGCAGCGTTCGCAGCGCTTCGTCGCGATCCTCGGGCTCGCCCCAGATTCCCCGGCCGGTGACCCGCATGGCGCCGAAGCCGAGGCGGTTGACGGTGAGATCGCCGCCGATGGCGAATTGACCGGATGCGGCGGCGCTAAGCTTGTTCATGGGAAGCCTCGTTGGAAAATGAAGTTAGGGCGGGGCCGTGCTCACGCGCCGCCGCACGAATGCTCGGAATCGGGCAGGCGCCAAGACTTTTGGGTGCGAAGGTTGGTCGTGCGGTATTCGCGCCCGCGATCGTCGCCGGGCGGACAATCCCGCGGGATGGAGACCAGGCACATCTCGACCGGATCGCCCGGACGCGACGAATCGACAGCCGGCAACTGGTCGTAGGAAACCTGATAGCCGCCATTGACGAACGAGATCGCGCTGCCGGATCCGGCGACCGGCTGGTTCGTCGAACCGTCGACAAGCCTGGTCTCGACGCTCTTGACCGTCGTCTTGACGCATTGGCCGACGCGCGTCGGCAGGCCCGCCGCCGCACACGCCGGCGCGACGACCGCCGCAAGCGCGAGAACAGAGGCGATCCGGCGCATCCTTCTCTCCCTCCGCGGATCCGCCCTGGCGGGACGGGACGGATTGGGCGATGTGACGCACGCGGGGCCTGCGACGTCAAGCCGGAACGCCGGTTCGAGCGAATTTGCGCGGCGAAGCGGCGAGCCGGGACCCGCCTCTCTGGGTCCGCGCGTCGAACGGCGCATGTGGCTCAAGCGCGCGCAAATCTCAGAAATTCTCGGCGGAGACCCGCGCGACGGTTCACACTTCGCTGCTGTCGAACATGAGCAGGTCGGCGCCGCCGGTTGCGAAGTTCGCCAGGTCGCCCGCGGCGGCCTGGCCTTCGGCGCTGGCGAAGGCCGCCTGGATCGCGCCGAGATCGTCGAAGTGCAGGATTGCGATCAAGTGAAAGCCGGAGGGACCGGCGGGCGTCGCCGCGGTCCCCCGGCTGATCTCGTACTTTCTCAGACCGGGAATCTTTTTTGCGATCGGAACGTGCGTTTCGAAGTAATATTTGTCGAAGGCGATCGCATCCTTCGGTGTCTTGTACATCGCCAACAGACGAGCCATCGCATCCCTCCCTCTTTTCGGCGCCGCCGCGTTGCTTCAGCTGCAAATCCAGGCCTTCGACGGGGCTTATGAAATCTGTACCCGACCCCGATTGACATGGAATTCCGGAATTCCGACGACGCTCCGGCGAGGCTCTCCGGAATCCCCTTTATTTTCATGTCAGATTTGTGGACAAAGTAAAGCGGCGCCGCCTGAGCGTCGCGCGCGGCGTGCGGTTCATCGCGGAACAAGAAGACACGGGAGGGAAATCAAATGCCGAAGGTCAAGGTCAACGACATCACCATGAATTACGAAACCCAGGGGAGCGGAGAGCCGCTGGTCCTGATCCCCTATCTGGCGGCCGACAACGCCTGCTACGCGTTTCAGGTCGCCGACTACGCCAAACATTTCACTTGCATCTCGATCGATCCGCGCGGCGCCGGGGAGACCGACAAGCCCGCCGGAACCTATTCCACGGCAATGTTCGCCGACGACGTCGCCGCCTTCATGCAGGCGATCGGCGT
>JBEKSH010000656.1:0-2895 GCA_049517235.1 Roseiarcus sp.
CAGCGGAACCTCTCATCTCCGCAGACAAAGGCCGAAGACATGACCGCACCCCCGATCCCAAGCAACACGTCGAAGAGCCCCTTGACCAGCGGGCGCCGTCCAGACATGACAGTGCATTTGATTTTTTTTGCACGTTGTTTATGCTTCAAAGACCGTACGGCCCTCACTCGATCGCGGCGTGAACCTCGAACCTGCCGCCCGCGACGCGGCCCGCCTCATAGGCGTCGGCGAGCACTTTCCGGCGCCCGCCAAGGCGCTTGGCGTGCAACGACAAGCCGAGCTTTTCGAATTCCTCGTCGAGGATCGAATTCTTGATCGGCACGAGATCGCGGCCCCCGGATTTGCGCAGCGCGGCGTTGCGCTGGGCTTTCAATCTGTCCAACTTGGCGCCAAGGCCTCCGGCGACACCGATCTGAAACGATTTGACGGCGCCGCGTTTGTCGGCGCCGACCATTTCGGCGTAAATGGAGCCGGATTTGAACGTCGCGGTTTCGGTGTCGAAGGCGATCGCCACGAGATCGTAAAGGTAATGCGCGGCTTCGACGTCGGCCGGCAGACCGAAAAAGATGAAGCGCAGCGTTCCACTCGCGCCGGTTTCGCTCCACGCCCGGCAGTCGCAGAAGTCCGCGATCGCCGGAACGCAGCGATCGGATGGCGCTTGCTGACGTCGTCCGGTGTCGACGCCGAATCCTTCGCAAGGCTGCGCGCGAATCTCGACTTCGCTCAGCGACAGGCCATAACGTTCGAGCATTTCGGCGACTTTGGCGGCCGCCGCCAGCGCTTCCTGTTCGGAGCAACCCTGCTCGATCGTCTTGGCGCGCAACGCCCGGATCCGCTCGATGACGCGGCCAAGATCCTCGTCGCGGCGGCCGGCGCCGCCGGTCTGCAGAGAGATCTGCCGCGTCAGCTCGCGGTAAAGATCGAGAGCCTCGTCGGGAAACTTGTTCTTCGCCGCCAGCTCTTCGAACGCGCCGCGCATTGATTGAAGCGGATCGGCCTCTCCGCTCCCCACCAGCGCGCGCCGATGCAGCGTTTCCATCTGGATGAGCGCCAGGCGGCGGTAGACGTCGGCGAGGCGCTTCTTGCCAGCGGCGAGCAATTCGACGCTGGACACCAACGCCGCGCCAACACGATGACCGCCGGTCAGGCGGCGCGCGGCGTCGAGATCGTCGCTCGACGGCTCCGCTCCCTCGGGGCGCGCCGCCCAATCGCTGGCGAGCGCATCGAGCTCCTCGTCGGGACGGGAGAGCGTGAAGACTTCTTCGGCTCCCAGTGCAACAGAAAAGTCGATGGCTTCGGCGACGCCGTGGCGGACGAAATCGCGATAGACCGCGGCCGCGCATCGCTGATCGTTGACAAGCCCCCTCCCCGGCCGGATGAACTCCCGCGCCGCCGCGAATCTGGCGCCGTCCAGTGGTATCTTCGGACCCGTCGCGACATAGAGATCGTCGCCAATCCGGGCGATCCTCGCGGCGAGCTCCCATCCGAGATTGATCGCCGACAGCGATTGATCGAACAGCAGGAACGGCTGTCCGCTCGCCAAATCCTCGGCCTTGAAGAAATGCTCCCCCGTCGCGGCCATCACACGGAACAACCGGAATTTCGCCGTCCTGAGGGATTCCATGGTCGCGGCGTCGTCGAGGCTCCCGGCCTTGAATTGGCGCGCCAGCCGGTCAATCGGCCGCACGCCCGTCATGGAGGGTGTGAAGACGGCGAGTTCGCTGGCGAGAATCGGCGTGATCGCGGCAAGCGCCTCCAGGCAAGACTCATCGGGCGTCAGACGCGCGCGCATAAGCCATTTGCGAACCGTCTCTTCGATCCTCGCCTCGACGCACAACTCGATCGCCGCGATAACAAGCTCGCCGATCACCCGAAGCTTGCGCCGCGCGTGCGCCTCCGGCTCGGCGTCGTCGACGACTGGTTTGCGAACCGCCGCCATGTCCCTGCCTCTCGTTTCGAATCGCTGCGTTAATGAGTAACATGACGATCAAGGGTTTGGATGTCGCGCTTTCGCCCGTCCACGGGAAATTCATGCGACGCCGATGGCCCGGCGACGCGGGCGCAACCGAAAGGATGGCGTCGGGCGCGCCGTCCAACTAACGCCACATCGGCTTCCTAGAGACGCGCGCAAGGCAAAACTTACGAAGGAATCCTCATGTCGATTGCGCGGTTGATCGTTTTGGCGCCGCTGATGTCGTTCGGCCTTTGCGGGTCCGCGCTGGCGCAGGACGCTCCGGTCGATCTGCACGCCCCCGCGGCGAAGGCCAGGCCCGCCAAGGACGCCAAAGACGCCAAGCCCGCGCCAAAGCAGGCGATCAGCGCCGCCGAAGCGGTGCGCCGCGCCAACGCCTATTTCGCCGGCGCGCAACTGATGACCGCCGATTTCGTGCAGATCGGACCGGACGGCCATCGCGCCGAAGGCAAGCTCTACGTCGAGCGGCCCGGCCGCATGCGATTCCAGTTCGCCCCGCCCGACCGGCTGGAGATCGTCGCCGACGGACGCAGCGTCGCAGTGCGCGACCAGAAACTCGACACGCAGGACCTCTATCTGATCGGCCAGACGCCGCTGAAATTCCTGTTGAACGAGTCTGTCGATCTGGCCAGGGACACCCAGGTGCAGGGCGTCGCGGTGAATGAAAACGCCGTGACGATCACCATCGAGGACAAGGCGACGCTCGGCGGCTCGGCGCGAATCGAGCTGCTGTTCGATCCCGCGACCTTCGCCCTCAAGCAATGGACGGTCGACGACGCGCAGGGCTACCAGACCGTCGTGACGCTGTTCGACGTCGACCTGGCGACCCGGCCCGACGAAAGCCTGTTCAAGATCGACGAGCAACGGATGATCGGGGCCAAGCATTAGCGATCGAGCCGGCGGGAAATCCTTCGCCTCGCGCG
>JBEKSH010000657.1:0-2891 GCA_049517235.1 Roseiarcus sp.
GACGCCAGTCGTCCAACCGGCGACGGCGCCGGGCGACGGCAAGCCGGCGGCAGTAACCCAGCCGGCGGCCATTCCGAACGTCGCTACGCCGACGGCGGCGGGCGAACAGGCGGGCGCCGCGCCGCGCGTCGCCGACACCAAGGTCGCGCCCACCCCGGCGCCGGCGCCGACGGCGGTCGCTCCCAGCGTCCCGGCGCCAAAAGCCCCGGCCGCCAAGCCCGCGCTCAATGACGTGCCGGTCGCGCCGCTCGAATAGCAAAAAAAAGGACGCCGCAAGCGGCGCCCTTTTCCAGATCGGCGATCAAACCGCGCTCAGGCCGCCTGTCTGGCGATCGGCTGCACGGTCGGCTCTACCGGCTTGCCGGCCTTGTTGATCGCAATGCTGCGCGGCTTCTGCGCTTCGGGGACCTCGCGCACGAGGTCGATATGAAGCAGCCCGTTCTGGGTCGTCGCCGCGGTGGCCGAGACGTGATCGGCGAGCTGGAAGCGGCGCTCGAAAGCGCGCGCGGCGATACCCTGGTAGAGCGTCTCGCGGTTCTCGCTCGCGCCCTTCTGGGCGGTTTCCTTGGAGCCGCGCACGGTCAAGGTGTTTTCCCGCGTTTCGATCGACAATTCGTTGTCGGCGAAGCCCGCCACCGCGATCGTTATGCGATAGGCGTTTTCGCCGGTGCGTTCGATATTGTAGGGCGGGTAGGTCGGCGCGGCGCTCGCGAGACTGGAATGTTGGTCGAGCAGCGAAAACAGCCGGTCAAAACCCACGGTCGAACGATAGAGCGGCGACAAATCATAGTTACGCATTGGCACATCCTCCTGATGAAGCGACATGAACAACCTGCGCCCCTCATTGGGCGGCGCGGGCGGTAAGCGCGTCCCGAAGGACCGCGCTGGGCCAAATGTGGTGGGGCGGCGCGGGGCGCGCAAGGGCCGGCTCCGGCGCGCCGAAAAAAAACTCGCGCCGCCGATCCGTGGACGACGATTGCCTGAGGGCGCGCCCCTCGCTATATCATCCCGACTCGAGAGCCTTTTCGCATAAAGCGAGGCGCCGGCTCGCGTCCACGACCGTGACCGCAGCCGGCTTCTTCAAGCCGCTAAAACGGAAGGGCCGCGTCATCCGCTAGGCCAACAGCGCCGCAGCCCCGAGGACCTCTTGATGAACAACATTTTCTTGCGCGCCGCCGTCACCCTGGTCGCCGCGACGTTTGCGACATTCGCGATCGCGCAGATGCGGCAGAAGGATGCGGACGAACCGCCCAAGCCCCTCCCTCCACTGCAGAAGAACTTTCCGCTCGATCAGACCTGGTCGCTGCGCGACATCAACGATAAGCCGATACCCGCCGGCCTTGACGCCAGCCTGATGATCGACGGCAGCCTGCGCGGCTCGGGCTATACCGGGTGTAATTCGTGGTCGGCGACGCTGTACCCCGTGAAGGATCAGCATCTGCTGACCGGCCCATTCGCTTTGACCAAGAAGCAATGCGACAAGAACGTCATGGCGGTGGAATTCGGGTTCCTCTCGGCGCTGACCGGAAGCCCGACCTGGGACCTTGTGAACGGCGACCTCGTCATCAAGGGGCCGAAGGGAACGCTGCGCCTCGCCCGCTCGCTTTGATCGCGCGGCGCGTCCCCCCGTCCATGCGTCGTGATTACGCTTCAGCTTCGCGCACTGTCGCGGGGCCGCCTTGACGCGGCAGCATTTCGATGCGCCGCTTGTGGAAGGCCGACAGGGTCGCGCGGTGGCCGATCGAGACAAGCGTCGTGTCGGGCAGCTTCCGCGCGATGGCGAGGTAGAGTTGGGCTTCGCTCGCCTCGTCCAGCGCCGACGTCGCCTCATCGAGAAACAGCCAAGCAGGCGCCGCGAGCAACGCGCGGGCGACCGCCAGACGCTGCTTTTCGCCGCCCGATAGTTGCAACTCCCAATTGTCGGCGTCATCAAGCCGATGGACGAGATGAGGCAAGCCGCACGCGATCAGCGCCTCGCGCAAGGCGGCGTCGGTAAACTGGGAAGGCGGCGCGGGATAGGCGATCGCATTGCGCAGGGCGCCGAGCGGAATATAGGGCCGCTGCGGCAACAGCATCAGGCTGGCCTTCGGCTCGGCGATCCGTCCCGTGCCGAACGGCCAAATCCCGGCGATGGCGCGAAAAAGGGTCGACTTTCCGGCGCCCGAAGGACCAACCAGCAGGGTCGGCCGATCCGCGGCGAAAGTGAGGCTCTCGATGCGCGCAAGCGAAGCGCCGTCCGGCAGTTTGAGGTCGAGTTGTTCGATCTGCAGATCGCTTGCATCCGACGGCGCGATTTCGATGCGCGGCTTTTGCGATTTCAACGCAAGCGCGCGATCGATCGCCGCGTCGAATGAGGTGAGGCGGTCGAGCACCGCCTTGAAATCGGCGAGCCCGACATAGGAGTTGACGAAAAAAGTGAGCGAGCTGTTGACATTGCCGAAAGCGCGCGCGACCTGGATCAGGACGCCCAGCTGGATCTTGCCCGTAAAGTAGAAGGGCGCCCCGACGATGAACGGAATGTACTGGCTTGCCAGATTGTAGGCTTCGGTAAAGGCGCGCAAAGTCTTGCGCACGTGCACGATGCGCATGTAATTGTCGTAGATGTTGCTGAATTTCGACATGGCGCCGAGAGACTCGGTCTCTTCGCCGCGCAGCAGGGCGATCTGCTCGCTGTATTCGCGCAATCTTGCGAGGTCGAAACGGAAGTCGGCCTCATAGCGCTGCTGCGCGAAAAACAATCTGACCAGTCGACGGCCGATGCCATGGGTGATCGCCGTGCCGACGCCGGCATAGAGCAGCGCGACCCAGAACAGAAATCCGGGAATCAGCAGATTTGTGCCCGGCAGCGTGAAATTGGCGGACAGGCCCCAAAGAACGATGGCGAAGGAGAC
>JBEKSH010000658.1:0-2890 GCA_049517235.1 Roseiarcus sp.
CCGATGAACAGACCGAACTCGGTCTTGTTCTTGACCTCGCCCTCGACTTCGGAGCCGACCGGATGCTTCTCGGCGAACGCTTCCCAGGGATTTTGCAAGGTCTGCTTGAGGCCAAGCGAAATCCGGCGTTTGGCCGAGTCGACTTCAAGCACCTGGACGTCGACTTCCTGGCTCGTCGCGATGATTTTGCCGGGGTGAACGTTCTTCTTGGTCCAGGACATTTCCGAGACGTGGATGAGACCTTCTATGCCCGGCTCCAGTTCGACGAACGCGCCATAGTCGGTGATGTTGGTCACGCGGCCCTTGAGACGCATGCCGACCTTGTATTTGCTCTCGATCGCCGCCCACGGATCCTCGAGCAATTGCTTCATGCCGAGCGAAATGCGGTGCGTTTCGTGGTTGATCTTGATGATCTTGACCTTGACCGTCTGGCCGATCGACAGGACTTCAGTCGGATGGTTGACGCGCCGCCACGCAATGTCGGTGACGTGCAGCAGGCCGTCGATGCCGCCAAGGTCGACGAACGCGCCGTAATCGGTGATGTTCTTGACGGTGCCGTCGATGACCTGGCCCTCGGCGAGGTTGGCGACGATCTCGTGGCGCTGCTCGGCGCGGCTCTCTTCGAGAACGGTGCGGCGGGACACGACGATATTGCCGCGACGGCGATCCATTTTCAGGATCTGGAACGGCTGCGGAACATTCATCAGCGGCGCGACGTCGCGCACGGGGCGGATGTCGACCTGGCTGCGCGGCAGGAACGCCACGGCGCCGTCCAGATCGACGGTGAAGCCGCCCTTGACCTGATTGAAGATGACGCCGTCGACCTTCTCGTTCTTCTCGAAGGCCTGCTCGAGCTTGACCCAGCTTTCTTCGCGGCGCGCCTTGTCGCGCGAAATCACCGCTTCGCCGAGCGCGTTTTCGATGCGCTCGAGATAGACCTCGACTTCATCGCCGACGACGGGCGCGGGATCGCGTCCGTGATTGGTGAATTCTTTGAGCGCCACGCGCCCTTCGGTCTTCAGACCGCAATCGATGATCGCCATGTCTTTTTCGATGGCGACGACCCGACCTTTGACGACGGACCCTTCAAAGGCCTCGTCCTCGCCATAGGTCTCGTTCAATAAGGCGGAAAAATCCTCGCGCGAGGGCGCGTAGGAATTAGCGGATACGGACATTCTTTCTCCTGAGGAGCCCGGTTGGGCGGCGCCGGCGGGTTGGCGTTAAGGGGCGCTCCCTTCACCGGAGAGAGCCGCATGAAGCGACCCCACACCGCCATAGGACGGCCCGGCGCTTGGACCGGCGACGAGAGCAAGGGTTTCGCGCCCCGCCAAACGGCATGACGCGCGGTTGATATAGGAATATTTCACGCAAAGGGCAAGGAATGTCTCGGCGGCGCGTTGGCGAGCCTCTCGCAAAATCCTCCGTTTCGCTTTATAGCCGCATCCCGACACCCCCGCCCGGGCCGGCTCGGACGGCCCAGCCCAAAGGAGCTTCCATGATCCTCTTCGATAACGCGCCGCGTCGCCGGCGCGGCCTCGCCGTCGCCCTCGGGCTCGGCGCCGCTCTCATGCTGGCCGGCGCCGCCGCCGCCGAGCCCAAAGTTCTCGCCAAGATCGACGGCGCTCCGATCACCGAGGACGACGTCAGCGACGCGATGCAGGACATCGGGCCCGGCCTGCCGCAAAAGCTCGAAGGGCCGGCGCGCCAGCGCTATGTGCTCGACTATCTCATCGACATGCGGCTGGTCGCCAGGCAGGCCGCCGCCGACAAGATGGATTCGAGCCCGGCCTTCGCCCGGAAGATGGCCTATTATCACGACAAGCTGGCGATGGAGGCGTTGCTGAGCGACCTCGCCGCCAAGGCCGCCACCGACGAAGCCGAACACAAGGCGTATGACGAAGCCGCCAAGGCGCAGCCGCCGGTCCCCGAGATCCACGCCCGCCACATCCTCGTGCCCACCGAGGAGGAGGCCAAGGCCGCCTTGGCGCGCGTCAAGAACGGCGAGGATTTCGCCAAGGTCGCGACCGAACTTTCCAAAGATCCCGGCAGCGAGGGCGGCGATCTCGGCTGGTTCACCAAGGAGCGGATGGTGCCCGAATTCGCCGACGCCGCGTTCAAGATGGAGCCGGGCCAGGTCTCCGATCCCGTCAAGAGCCAGTTCGGCTGGCACATCATCAAGGTTGAGGAAAAGCGCATCAAGAGCTTTCCGACCTTCGAGCAGGTCAAGGATCAGGCGGCGCGCTATGTCGTGCAAAAGGCGCAGGCCGAATTGATCGGCAAACTGCATGAAGGCGCGAAGATCGAGCGGACCGAGGCCGAGCCGGCCGGTCCCGCCGACGCCGCCAAGCCGGCGGACAAGCCGGCTGACGCGAAAACGCCTTAAAATCTCGCCGCGAAGCAGGCGCCGAACCTTCTTCGCGGCCCTTCGCCCAGCTCCTGGAAGTTTCGCCATGGCCGCTCCCGCCCCGCTGTCGCCGCTCGCGCCCAAGAAATACCCGGCCCTGCCACCGATCGAGGGCGTGCGCTTTGCGACCGCCGCGGCGGGCGTGCGCTATGCCGGGCGCACCGACGTGATGCTGGCCCTGTTCGACGAGCCGGCGACGGTCGCGGGCGTTTTCACCCGCTCCAAATGTCCTTCGGCGCCGGTCGACTGGTGCCGCGCCAATCTCGCCCAAGGCCATGCGCGCGCGCTGATCGTCAATTCCGGCAACGCCAACGCCTTCACGGGCGGCGTCGGCGCCGACGCGGTCGCGCATGTCGCGCAGGCGGCGAGCAACAGCCTGGGCTCCGTCGCCGAGCAGGTTTTCATGGCCTCGACCGGCGTGATCGGCGAGCCGCTCGACGCCGGCAAGATCGCCAATGTCCTCGACGAACTGACCGCCAACGCCAG
>JBEKSH010000659.1:0-2885 GCA_049517235.1 Roseiarcus sp.
ACCCCGGTCGATTCGAGAAGACCGATATCCACATCCATGTGCCGGCGGGCGCAACGCCGAAAGATGGGCCGAGCGCGGGCGTCGCGATGTTCATGGCGCTGGTCTCGCTGATGACGGATCGCGTCATACGCAACGACACGGCGATGACGGGCGAAATCAGCCTGCGTGGGCTCGTGCTTCCAGTCGGCGGCGTCAAGGAAAAGGTCGTCGCCGCGCAACGGGCCGGCATCAAGCGCGTCATGCTGCCGGCGCGCAACCGCAAGGACTTCGAGGACATTCCCGAAGAGGTCCGCCAGCAGTTGGCGTTCGTCTGGCTCGAGCGCGTCGAAGAAGCAGTGTCGTCGGCGCTGGAATCGGGAGCCCCGGCAAGCGAACCTCCCCGTGAGGCCGCCGTCCGTCGTCTCGCCGAGGCAGAGACGTGAGACGGGAGTTTTGAATCGTTTGAGCCCAGTCGGGCGGGAAGGCGGGCGAGAGCGGGATGTTCGGCGCGCTGGAGACGAACCCGCCCGGGGGGCCCGTTCTGATGCGCCTCGCCTGACGCTTGGGGGCGCCGTCGGCATTCCCGCCGCGAGCCCGCGGTCGATCTAGGGGCCGCTTCGACTGACGGCGCGCAGAGGAGAATCCGCGATGGCCTACGAACTCTATTACTGGCCGGGCTTGCAGGGCCGTGGCGAATTCGTGCGGCTGGCGCTGGAGGGAGCTGGCGCGGACTATGTCGACGTCGCGCGCGGCTCCGACGGCCACGGAAAAGGCGTGACGGCGATGATGAAGGTGCTCAATAGCAAGACCGAGCCGCATATCCCTTTCGCGCCGCCCTTCCTGAAGGATGGCGATCTGATCGTGCCGCACGTCGCCAACATCCTGATGTACCTCGGGCCGAAGCTTGGCCTGGCGCCCAAGGCGGAACCGCTGCGCTATGTCGCCAACGGCCTGCAACTGACCATCACGGATATCGTCGCCGAAGTCCACGACACGCATCACCCGATCTCGAGCGCGCTCTACTACGAAGACCAGAAAGAGGTCGCCAAGGCCCGCTCGGCCGCCTTTATCGAGCAACGCGTTCCGAAGTTCATGGGGTATTTCGAACGCGTGCTGAGGCAAAACCCCGCGGGCAATAAGCAAATCGTCGGGGACTCGCTGACCTACGTTGATCTCTCGCTGTTCCAGTTGATCGACGGCCTGCATTACGCGTTCCCGCGCGCCATGAAATTCTTCGCCAGGCGCCATCCGGCGCTGTCGGCGTTGCATGAGGCGGTTCGGGGGCGACCGAACATCGCGCGCTATCTGGCTTCCCCGCGCCGCACGCCGTTCAACGAGTCCGGCGTCTTCCGCCACTATCCAGAACTGGATCAGGACGCGCGCTAGATTTTCGGGCGAAGCGGAAACCTTTCGCGAACAACGCGCTCTCCATCATGAGAGATCGCTGCGCGCCGGGCGACTGAGGCGCGATTGACCGTTTGGCTTGTTGCCGCTTTTTCCGCGGGCGCTGCTTCCAGCGTCTCGCTTATCGTTGTTGATTGATCACTTCTCGTTGATAATGCGCTTTTTTCTTGGATCGTCGCTATATTCCGCTCAAAGTCGATCAGGAAGATCGCCCGGCGCGCCGCGCGCCCATGAGCGTGCGAAGCCTGCCCGCTTTCCGCTGCAGCGTTACGACAAGGCGTTGGCGCGAAAAAGCGCATGAAAGGTCGGATAATGGGTTTTCGCGGAGTTGCTTGGGCGGTGGCGGGGATCGTCGCGGCCGCCGCCGTCGCCAGCGTCTATGCGCCCGAAGCATCTGAAAAATGGGCGCCGGCGGCGGGCGCCTATGCGCGCAAGCTGCATGATCTGTTGCCGGACGCGCTGAAAGAGCGTCCCGCGGCGCTCGTGCAAGCCGAGGCGAACGGTCCGGCGCCCGCCCCGGTCTCCGTCGCGCAAGCCACGCGCGCCGACTATCCGATCCGTCTCGACGGGCTCGGCCAGGTGCAGGCCTACAATACGGTCACGGTGCGCACCCGCGTCGACGGCCAGGTGGTGAAGATCGCGTTCGAAGAAGGCCAGATGGTCAAGGCGGGCGACCTCATCGCGCGGATCGATGCGCGCCCGTACCAGGCCGCGCTCGACCAGGCCAAGGCCAAGAAGGCCCAGGACGAAGCCAATCTGGCCAACGCCAGGCTCGACCTCCAGCGCTATGCGACGCTCGCCAAGCAGAGCTTCGCCACCCAGCAGCAGCTCGACACGCAAAGCGCCCTGGTGTCGCAATTGATTGCGCAGATCGCCGCCGACGCGGCGGCGATCGACGCCGCCGCGGTGCAACTCGACTATACGACGATCCGCGCGCCGATTTCCGGGCGTACCGGTTTTCGCCTCGTCGACGAGGGCAATATCGTCGCCGCCGCCCAGCAGACCGGCATCGTCACGATCGCCCAGTTGGAGCCGATCGCCGTCGTCTTCACCGCGCCGCAGGACGAGGTGGCGGCCATCAACGCGGCGATGTCGGCTGGCTCCCCGGACGTGCAGGTCATGAATTCGGCGGATAGCAAGGTTCTGGCGGACGGCCATTTGATCGTGACCGACAATCAAGTCGATGTCGCCGCCGCCTCGATCCGTCTCAAGGGCGAATTCGCGAACAAGGACCATGCGCTTTGGCCGGGCCTCGCGGTGTCGACGCGCCTGACCGTCGGCATGCTGAAGAACGCCCTGGTCGTGCCGGAGGCGGCGATCCAACGCGGCCCCAACGGCCTGTTCATCTATGTGGTCGACGACCGGAATCACGCCGTCTTGCGCCCGGTGATTGCTCCGTATCAGGATCAGGATCGGGCGGTGATCGAGAAGGGCGTCGCCGACGGCGAGCGGGTGATCACGGCCGGCCAGTATGTGCTCCAGAACGGCTCGCCGGTCGCCAT
>JBEKSH010000660.1:0-2884 GCA_049517235.1 Roseiarcus sp.
CTCGCGGCTGTCCATCGGCGGCGCGAGATCGTAGGTGAAAGGCGTCGGCACTTTGGCCATCGGCTCCGCCGCGGCCATCGCCCACCGCGGCGCCAGAGCGCCGGCGATGAGCCCGGCCGATCCGGCCAGGAATTGACGTCGTTGCACCATGCGTCTCCTTAAGGTCGAAGCCGATCCGCCGCCCCGCCCGATAGCCCAGAACGGCGCGAGGCGCGACATTTGATTCGGCTGCGATCCATTCTAGCAATTCTCGCGCGCGGTCAATGTCGGAACTGTGGTCGGCTCGCGGCGGGCTTCAGATTTGCGTGATCGCGCGCGGTGCGTCACGGCGCCGGCGCGGCGCCGGCGCAACCCGCGTCGAGAAGGTCCTCGCCGTGGCCGCCGGCGCCAGGGTCCGCGTGATCGGCCAGCAGAATGAACCCGGGGCGCGCGGGCTCGAAGTCCGCGCCGACGACGACCAGAGTTTGCTGCGCCATGTCGTCTTTCGCGCCCGCGACCCCTTCGGCGAGCAGCCTGAAGGGCGCCGCGTCGGTAAGATCGCCCGAGTCCAACCGGCGCGCCCAGTAGCGGCGCCCCTTGAGCGCGAAAGGCAGGACATGCCAGTCGGAGCTCAGCTTCGCGCGATAGGCGCCGAGCGCCGCGCGGACGTCGGGCGCGACGCAATCGATGTGAATGTGCAGCTGGTCCTGGCTTCGTCGGCTCGCCGCGTTGATGGCCAGGCCGATTGCGTCGCGCGGCAACTCACGGGCCAGCCGCGCGTCGAGAAAAGAGCGGGCCGCCCAGGCGGCGCCCCAGTAATCGGGCAGCGCGGGGTCCAGAATCTCCGGGCTCTCGATACCCGCGACGCGCCGGGTGGGAATGGCCAGATACTGGGCGATTCCGTTGATGTCCTTCAAGATGGCGACGCCATTGTCTACGCCCCCGTCGATGTCGACCGAGGCGCAGGGCGCCGGCGCGCCGTTGGCCTGCTGTTCAGGGACGCACTGATCATGGACGATGTGCCAGATCGCCGAGGGATCGGCAGCGCGCGCGGCAAATATCGTCCCGGCGATGAGGAGCGCCGCGAAGGGGGCGCCAATCCGCGCGTGCGCCACGAGGAGCGGGTGAAGCCGCGCCTTCATCGGACCATCCCCTCGTCAGATGTGGATCGCCCGCTTGGCCACCGCCATCGCCGCCTCCTTGATCGCTTCGGACATGGTGGGATGCGCATGCGTGCTGCGCGCCAGATCCTCGGCCGAGCCGCCGAACTCCATCAGGACCACCGCTTCGTGGATCATCTCGCCGGCGCCATAGCCGAGGATATGGACGCCCAGCACCCGGTCCGTCGCGGCGTCCGCGAGGATTTTCACGAAGCCGTCCGTGTGGCGCATGGCGCGCGCCCTGCCATTGGCGCTGAACGGGAATTTGCCGACACGATAGGCGATTCCCGCTGCCTTCAGGTCCTCCTCGGTCTTGCCGACGACGGCGACTTCCGGCGAGGTGTAGACGACCGAGGGGATCGCCTCATAGTTCACATGGCCGGCCTGGCCGGCGAGGATTTCGGCGAGCGCGACGCCCTCGTCTTCCGCCTTATGGGCGAGCATCAGGCCGCGCACCGCGTCGCCGATCGCATAGACGCCCGGCGCGCTGGTCTGAAAATGAGCGTCGATGACAACCTGGCCGCGCTCCAGCGCGACGCCGGCCGCCTCCAGGCCGAGCCCGTCGGTGTAAGGTCGCCGGCCGATCGCCACCAGCACGATATCGGCCTCCAGCGTCGAGGCCTCGCCGCCGTTGGCCGGCTCGATGATCGCCTTCGCGCCGGTCGCCGTCTTGTCGACGCCGGCGACCTTGTGGCCAAGATGGAACTTGAAGCCCTGCTTTTCCAGCAGGCGCTGGAACTGCCTGGCGACTTCGCCGTCCATGCCCGGCAGGATGCGGTCGAGATATTCGACGACGGTGACCTGCGCGCCCAGGCGCGCCCAGACCGAACCCAGTTCGAGGCCGATCACGCCGGCCCCGACGACCAGCAGTTTTGCCGGCGGCTTCGACAATTCGAGCGCCCCGGTCGACGAGACGATCGTCTTCTCGTCGATTTCGACGCCGGGGAGGCGGGCGACGTCTGAGCCCGTGGCGATGACGATCGCCCTGGCCTCCAGCATCGTCGCGTTGCCGTCGGCGTCCTTGACCTCGACCCTGCCGGGCCCCGCGAGGCGGCCGACGCCGGTGAAGGCGTCGATCTTGTTCTTCTTGAACAGGAAGGCGACGCCGTTGACGTTGGCCGCCACCGTATCGGCCTTGTGCTTCATCATCACGGCAAGGTCGAGCTTCGGCGGGCCGACGACGACTCCGAGCGCGCCGAGCCCATGCGCCGCCTCCTCGAACATTTCCGAGGCGTAGAGCAGCGCCTTCGACGGAATGCAGCCGATATTGAGGCAGGTCCCGCCGAACGTCTTCATCTTCTCGACGACGGCGACTTTCAACCCGAGCTGGGCGGCGCGAATGGCGCAGACATAACCGCCCGGTCCCGCCCCGATGACGACAACATCGTAAGACATGCAAGCTTTCTATTATCCAGCGGGGGGGATCACGCTTTCGGCCCCCCCCTGCTCAGGAGAACGCGAGCCGCGCCAGCATCATCAGCAGCCCGATGATCGAAATGCTCCAGACCGCGGTGCGCACGACCGGAATGCCGGCAAGATAGAGCGGGAAATAGACGATGCGCGCGACGAGCCACACCGCCGCGCCCCAGCCGCCGGTATGTCCGGTCGCGACAAGCGCGAGATCCATCGCGACGAAGGCGCCGTAATTCTCGACGAAATTGTTGAGCGCGCGCGTCGCCCGGCCGACCGCGGGGCCTTTGGCTTGCGGCTCGACGTCGCGTGGGCTGAACAGGAACGGCTGACCA
>JBEKSH010000661.1:0-2879 GCA_049517235.1 Roseiarcus sp.
CGAGCGAGACGCGGTTCGTCGCCCGCGGCGCGGCGCGCCCGTGGCTGCTGACGCCGCGATCCTATGGGGCGGCGCGATGAGCCTCGATCCACGCCAGAACCTCGTCAAGCCGAGTCGTCTGCGCGACAAGCCGTTTGGCCGGCCGCTGCGCCATGACGATCGGAACGCCGAGATTGCGGGCCGCCTCGATCTTGGCGTAGGTCGCTTCGCCGCCGCTGTTCTTGCTGACGACGATCTCGATGTTTTCCGAGCGCATCAGCGCTTCCTCGTCGGCGAGGCGGAAAGGCCCGCGCGACAGGATCAGCCGATGGAAGGGCAAGGCGTCGATCCTGGCCGGCCGCTCGATCGCGCGCACGAGATAGCGATGCTGCGGGGCGCTGGCGAAAGCCGTGATCTGCGAGCGCCCTTGCGTCAGGAACACGCGGCGAGGCGAGGGGCCGAGCGCGCGCGCCGCCGCCTCCATCGTCTCGACCTCGATCCAGCGGTCGCCGCTTCGCCGCTCCCATGGCGGGCGGGTGAAGATCAGCAGCGGAACCCCTGCCGCCTTGCACGCCTCAGCGGCGTGACGCGACATTTGCGCCGCGAAAGGGTGGGTGGCGTCGACCACGGCGTCGATCCGTCCGGCCTCCAGAAAGGCGCGCAGGCCCGCGGGTCCGCCGAACCCGCCGATGCGTTGGGGAATCGGCGACGGCGCCGGGTGAAGCGTGCGCCCGGCGAGCGACAATATGGCCGCGACGTCGGCGCGCCCGGCGAGCGCCGCGGCCAGCGCGCTGGCCTCCGTGGCGCCGCCGAGAATGAGAACGCGCATCGGCTCGTCCTGCAAGGTCTGGTCCCGTGACCCCTCGGAGCCGATGGCTTTCGATCGTCGGCATCGGCGAGGACGGTCTCGATGGGCTTTCTCCTGCCGCACGGCGGCTCATCGCGCAAGCTTCGCTGGTCGTCGGGGGCAGGCGTCACCTGCAGCTGGCGGCGATTTCGGGCGCGCGGGCCGTAGCCTGGCCTTCGCCGATCGACGGCGCCATCCCCGACATTTTGGCGCGGCGCGGCGAGCCGGTGTGCGTGCTGGCGAGCGGCGATCCCTTTCTTTACGGCGTCGGAAGCCTGCTGATGCGCCATATCAGCGCCGACGAAATGACCTGCCTCCCCGCGCCTTCGGCGTTCTCGCTCGCCGCCGCGAGGCTCGGCTGGAGCCTTCAGGATTGCGCGACCCTGTCGCTGCATGGCCGCGCGCTGGAGGCTGTCATACCGCATCTGCAGCCCCAGGCGCGCATCCTCGCTTTGTCTTGGGACGGCGCGACGCCGGGCAGGCTCGCGCGCCTGCTGGTCGGGCGCGGCATGGGGCGCTCGAAGCTCACCATCTGCGAGGCGATGGGCGGCGCCGGCGAAAGATTGCGCGGCGCGCTCGCCGAAGACCTCGCGTTCGACGACATCGCGCCGCTCAATACGATCGCGCTTGAAGTCGTGGCGGCGCGCGATGCGCGCGTCATCTCGCGGGCCAGCGGTCTGCCCGACGCGCTGTTCGAGCATGACGGACAGATCACAAAGCGCGAGGTTAGGGCGATGACGCTGGCGGCTTTGGCGCCGCGACGGGGCGAACTGCTTTGGGACATCGGCGCCGGCTGCGGGTCGGTGGCGATCGAATGGATGCTGTGCGATCCGGCCAATCGCGCCGTCGCCATCGAGCGACATTCCGGCCGCGCCGCCCGCATCGCCCGCAACGCCGCCGCGCTCGGCGTTCCCGGCCTCGAAATCGTCGAAGGCGAAGCGCCGGGCGCGCTCGCCCACCTGCCGCCGCCCGACGCGGTTTTCGTCGGCGGCGGGGGAAGCGACGCCGATCTGCTCGACCATGTTTTCGATGCGTTGGCGCCGGGCGGGCGGCTTGTCGTCAATGCGGTGACGCTGGAAGGCCAGGGCGAACTCGCGCGAATCTTCCGGCGCCGCGGCGGCGATCTCATGCGGGCGGATATCGCGCGCGCCGATCCGATCGGCCGCTTTCACGGCTGGCGGCCCGCCATGCCCCTCGTTCAATGGAGGGTGGAAAAGCCATGGCCGGATTGATCGCGATCGGAGTGGGCTGTCGCAAGTCCTGCGCCAGCGAAGCCATCGTCGCGATCGTGCGGCGCGCGCTCGCCGATTGCCGGGAAGTCGAAGGCGTCCGGCGGCTGTTCAGTCTGGCCGACAAGCGCGGCGAGCCCGGCCTCAGCGCCGCCGCCGAAGCCCTGGGGCTCGAACTGGTCTTTCTGTCCCGCGAGGCGCTCGCCGCCGCCGCGCCGCGGCTTCTCACGCGCTCGGCGGCGGCGCAGCGCCGCTTCGCCCGCGACTCGGTGGCCGAGGCGGCGGCGCTCGCCGGCGGGGGACCGAACGCGAAGCAGTTGGCGCCGCGTCTTGCGGCTGACGGCGCGACTTGCGCGATCGCGCTGGCGCCGCTCCCTACGGATCATAAAAGTTCGAGCCGGCCCGTCGGCCGGCGACAAATCATTGACCGCCGATAGCCTCGGTGAGACGATGACAGGCATCGCCAATGCGCCGGTCCGAGCGGTTCGCCGATCTCGGCGAAAATCGTTGCAAGGATCTCTTGCGCTGACCGCAGGGGTCGCGGCGCGTCCGAACGAAAAACTCAGCGCGGAAGGAAAATGGGGCCTAAATCCTTGATAAGTCCCGATTCGCGGAAGCTTTTGGTCTTTCGCGGCGCCCAACATCAAGGACTTGGCGCCAGTCGGCGGGGCGTTTTTGGCCGTTACCGCGCATTTTTGGGCCCAAAAGCGCGACTTTTGGCGTTGCGTGCGTCCCCTCCCCCCTTGTGGGGGAGGGTTGGGGCGGGGGGTCGCGCGCCGCTTTCGAATTGCCGCGAAATCGCTTTTCGGATGGGGCAGTGCGAC
>JBEKSH010000662.1:0-2877 GCA_049517235.1 Roseiarcus sp.
GCTTTCGCGCACGCCTTTTCGTGGCGCGACATGATCATGATCGCGGGAGGGTTGTTTCTGATCTGGAAATCGACGCGCGAAATCCACGAAAACGTCGAGCCCGGTCACGCGATCTCGCAGGAGTCGCCGGCTCGGGCCCTCGGTTTCCTTTCCGCTACGCTTCAGGTCATCGTCTTGGATCTGGTGTTCTCCATCGACAGTATCGTCACGGCCGTAGGGATGACCGATCATATCCCGATCATGATCGTCGCGGTTGTCGTGGCCGTCGCGCTGATGTTCGTCGCCGCCGGGGCCCTGTCCGCCTTTATCGAACGCAATCCGACTCTCGTCATGCTCGCGCTCGGCTTCTTGCTGATGATCGGCATGGTGTTGATCGCCGACGGCTTCGGCGTTCATGTGCCCAAGGGTTACATCTACGTCGCGGTGCTGTTTTCCGGCGCTGTCGAAGCGCTCAACATGCTCAGGCGTTCACGTGCGCAGCGCCGCGGCTCGGGAGAGACAGGCTGAAATCCTGGTCTCCGAACCGCTGAAAGCGCAACGCGACGACGGAGGCGGATTGCAGGGTCCTTCCTTGTTTGCTTGGCGGAGCGGGCGCGAGAGGAATGCGAAGTCAAGGATGCGAAGCACCGCCTCCGCCGGCGGCCCTTCGGGCCGTCCTTGAGTTCGAATTCCTCTCGCGCATAATCGCCTTCACGCAATCAATGGATAGCTGGCGCTGACGCCAGCGCCGGCCTCGCTTGTTTGCGAGGCGGTCAAACGCGTTCGTCCTTCGTTCGCGCCGGCCAAGAGAATCGGCTATATCAGGCGCCATGAATCAGACCTTCATTCTCGTCGGCTCTTATCCCCTCTCGTTCGGCCAGGCGCTCGAAGCCGCCGCCGGGCTGATCGCGCTGCTGCTGCTATTCCTTGTCGTCGGGCTGGCGCGGTCGCGCGGCTTTCGCTTGCGCGAGCGCGCGGCGGCCGAACAGCGCCAGCGCGAGCTCGAGCAGCGCATGAGCGAACTCGCGCGCTCCGGCGCCGAGCTGAACGGGCGCCTGCAGAGCATGGGCGAGGCGCTCGGCGCGCGGCAGGCCGACCTGACGCGGGTGATGGCCGACCGGCTCGACAATGTCAGCGCGCGGGTCGGCGCGGGGCTGGAATCGCATGCGCAGACGACGGGCGCCAATCTGAGCAAGCTCAACGAGCGCCTCGCGGTGATCGACGCGGCGCAGGGGCGCCTCACCAGCCTCACGCAGGAGGTGGTGTCGCTGAAAGACATTCTCGCCAACAAGCAGGCGCGCGGCGCGTTCGGGCAGGGCCGCATGGAGGCGATCGTGCGCGACGGCCTGCCGTCAGGCGCCTATGATTTCCAATACACTTTGTCCAACAAGTCGCGGCCCGATTGCGTGATCCGGTTGCCCGGGGATGCGAGGCTGCTGGCGGTCGACGCCAAGTTTCCGCTGGAAGCCTTCACCTTGTTCAAGGACGCGCGCAGCGACGAGGCGCGCAAGGTCGCGCTGGCGCGCGTGCGCGCCGACGTCGGCAAGCACGTCAAGGACATCGCCGACCGCTATCTGCTCGCCGGCGAAACGCAGGACATCGCGGTGATGTTCGTGCCGTCGGAGTCCGTCTATTCGGACCTCGTCGAACATTTCGACGACGTCGTGCAGAAGGCGCATCGCGGCAAGGTGATCATCGTCTCGCCGTCGCTGCTGATGATGGCGATCCAGGTGATGCAGACGATCGTGCGCGACGCGCGCATGCGCGATCAGGCGCATGTGATCCAGGCCGAGGTCGGCAAATTGCTCGAAGACGTGCGCCGCCTCGCCGAGCGCACTGGAAAGCTGGACCAGCATTTCCGCCAGGCGCAAGAGGACGTCGGCCAGATCGTCGCGTCATCCGAGAAGATCGTGAAGCGCGGCGAGCGCATCGACACGATGGAGTTTGCGCAAAGCGAGCCGGCCCCGAAGATCGAGGCGCTGCCGCATCTGCGGCTGGCGAAGGGCGGGGAGTAGGGGGGCGTCGCGCTGTGCGCGTTGCGGGCGAACGGTGCATCGGTTCGGGTGTCCGAAATGTGGCGCTTCCGATCGGAGTTGAAAGTCCAGTTCCGACCCAAGGCAGGCTACAACGTCAGAACCCTATTGGGCGGGGGCAATGTGCGAAATTCAAGAAATCTTCACTTCGCGGAGACGCGTGCAATATAAGGAGAAGGCGCGGCTTTCGACCCTCGCGCGCGAGGGGGGAAGCGCTTCAGCGGGCGCACCCGTGATTTGACGTAATGCAGCTTATCCGCATCTCGCAGCCGCTTGACACCGCGCTTCAGCCCTCAATCGTCAAAGCCAAGAATGACCGGTTTTGCGATACATCGGCACCAGTCGGGTGAGTTGCATTGGCCTTCGCCGACATGACCCTCTTTAGGAGGCTTATCGTACGAAAACACCTTCCCATCATTTCTTTTGGCCACATCGCAGGTTCCGTGGACGTCCACGGCTACCCATTTGTAGCTTGTGATACCAAGGGCGATGCTCCGTCCCCGTTCGAACGCAGCAATGGCAGCAAAATGGTTCCGCATCGCGATATGATAGGCGGCAAGGGCTGCGGCCCATTGCTCTGGCGTCTTGCCGCGCTTCTTAGGGGCTGCAGGAGGCGTCAATCCTGGCCGTCCAGGAGGCGGCTTAACCGTTGGGATGCTTCTTAGGCCGGACTTCTCTTCCGGGTGGGACGGCGACTTGCCTTTCAGGCGACTAAACCAGCTCATATATCTTCAACGGACTCGAATTAGGGCCTGTGGACATTCATCGCATAGCGATTATCGATGCGGCGAGGTTGACGATAGCGCGGTAGCTTTCGTCGGTTTTCTCGTATCGTGTTGCGATTCTGCGGAATTCCTTGAGTTTG
>JBEKSH010000663.1:0-2866 GCA_049517235.1 Roseiarcus sp.
GAATAATAGAACGCGGCCGCCGGCGGATCCTTGCCGCCGAAGGGGCGATCATCGCGCACATAGGTCCAACATCGCGCGATGTCGGTCTTTCACTTGGCCAGCACCGGCACGGTCGTGTCGTCGCCATGCAGACGCCGGGCGGCCAGAACATGATCCTGAATGCGATCATGGAGGGGACGCAGGACGCTGGCGCAGGCGCCCACCTGATCGGCCAGCGTCGACAGGCTTAACGGCACGCCTTCCCTCGCGAAGCGCTCGGCCAGGCGATTGAGCGGCTGATGCTGACCGAACTTCTCGAACAGGATCATCGCCAGAAGACTGGGACCGGCCCAGCCCCTCGGAATGACATGGAACGGCGCTGGGGCTTGGCTGATGCTCTCGCAGTCGCGGCACGTGAACTTCTCGCGCACGTGCTCGATGACTTTCCACTGGCGCGGGATCGATTCCAGCGTCTCCGTGACGTCTTCGCCGAGCTTGGCCAAGCGAACGCTTCGCCGTCAAACACCCGAGGTGGGAGCCGGATGCCCGAATTGGGCTCGTCCGGTTCTGTGCGGGGGGCGCTCAGAAATGAGCGTCCCTACCGCGAACGCTACACAAAATCATCCAGGGCGCCAAATTCCGCGACGGTGTCGAGATCATCGAAACGTCGGCCCAACACGCCGCATGATCGGACCCATCACCCAGATTCAAGCTTAGCTCAACCGGTTGCGGCCCGGAATGCAGGTCTAAGTAAGGCCTCCCACTCTCTCAGGCAATGGCAGCCCGGACGGCAATCAATGGATCATTGTTAGTCCTCTGCGCCGTGCAGCCGACCACCTGTTCCACAATCTCGTGCCATGGCTGCGCTGGGCCACCCACTCTAGCCAAGTGTCGATCAGGCATGATCCGCTCCATGGCGTCGATCGCTCCACGCGGAATATCAACGACGAGTCGCTCATTCTTCCACATGAGGTAGGCTGCCACGCCGGCCTCGAACAAAGAGGACCCCAGCGCCCTTGCGAGCTTCTCCAAATCGACGGGAAGAGAGGCTCCAACACCAGAATTTGCGAGAATATCTCGCACTACGCCTGAAGCCCTTTCCTGTTGCTCCGCATGGACCGAAGACACTGAAGTGACGGAGACAGTGTATTCGTAAAGTGACTGCTCGACCATCGCCGGCTTGAAGAAACGAATCCAGACACCCCAGAGAGCATAGTCCTCACAATGGCTTACCCGGGCATCATGGCTATATCCGCCAAGAAGGCGGTAGACATCCTTGCGCGCCACGACGCTGCCATGAGGGAACGGGCAGCCCCCCCGCACGAAGAATTCCAAAACTCCGTCCCATGAGGCCGGCCTGATGTGTGTATCGACCACCTTGCCCGCAGGAGTGACGCGCGTCATTCCCGTGGCTGACAGGGTGAGATCAGGATCGCGGGCGAATTGGCGCAGTTGAGCCGCCATTTTGCCCGGACGCCAACAATCGTCTGCGTCGAGCCGTGCTATGAGAGGGTGGGAGGCCTTGCTTAAACCTGAATTTAGGGCCGCGACCAAGCCTAAGTTCTCTTCATGGCGAACCCAGAGAATACGCGAGGCGCTCGATCCCAGATCCGCACCAAAGCGCTCGATCGGCGTTGGACAACCATCATCGACGAGGACGATCTCCATCGACCCGGGGTACTCCTGGTCGACCGCAGAATCCAGAGCGCGCTTGAGCAAGCTGAGTTCGCGCACCGAGCTGTAGCGGGTGTAGACAGGAATAAGAACAGAAACGTCGAGGCCAGACGCAGACATCACTTACGCTTCGCCCATTGCGAAAACGTCCCTCGCCGCCTGCACCAGGCTGACGTCTCCATCCTCATCTGCATTCAGCCACGTCATCTGCTCTCCAGGGAAATCTAGTACGTCACGCCAGAACGCAGACGCCGATAGACGCGCGGCGATGCGACGCCCTCGATACGAAACTTTCGCCACGCACTCTCGGTAATGTTCGGGATCCCGCCTGACTTCGACGTTGCCATCGCCAATCAATCGAAATTCGGACACCGTTTCATATAATGGCGCGAAACAGGCACCAGCTCCCAAGAGTTGCAAAAGAAAATCCCAGTCCTCCAGATAATCTATCGATGGGTCGAATCTGGCTCGCGCGGCGACCAGCGCGGAAGTTCGGACAATGTAAGAATTGATCGGGATGAAGTTGCACGCGCATAAGGTCGACGTCGGTAGTATCGAGTGGAGCCGGCTTTTACTGCCATCTAGGTGAATTGCATTTGTCAGGCCGACGGCGATATCCGCTCCCGCGAAACGCGCCGCCGCCGTCAATCTCTCTGCAAAATTCGGGAGCAGATGGTCGTCGTCGTCGAGGAAGCAGAAGAAGTCGTATTCGTCGCGGTTCTTTTCCAGAAACGAAAGCGCGACGTTGCAGGGCTCGCCCCTTTTCCGCTCGGTCCTCGGCGCGTGCAGAAACAGGATATCCTCACCGAAGTCCTTGAGCCAGGCTCGCACCTGTCTATAGATTCTTTCATCAGCATGGACGACAACGCAGGGCGTCATCGGTACGCGTTGCACGAGAACGGATCGGACCGCCGAGGCCAAGAGTTCCAGTCGATGTCCCTGTGTTCGTATTATGCAGAGCCCCCGAGGCGCTTGTGGCCAGCGCGATGGATCGAGCGGCGCGGCCGGAGGAGCCGCCAAAAGGTCACGCAGAAAGGACGTCTTCACCGCGCGCGCTCTTCGCGCTTGGCGCATGCGATTGGCGACCGACTGCGTATTCATGTGCCAGCGGTACCGATAAAGCGGTTCAGGGATTTGCAAGATCGGCTCGATGGCGGCTGTCCGCAGGGCAAAATCATAGTCCTGCACGCCTTCAAAGCTGCTGTTGAAACCC
>JBEKSH010000664.1:0-2863 GCA_049517235.1 Roseiarcus sp.
ATTCGTAACTATACGCCAGACGAGTCGAGTTTATGGTAGAGACAGCGGATGCTACGACCATAGCCGTCTGCGCGAAGGGATGTTCGGTGGGTTCCCCGGGCGGGTCAAAGACGTCGCTCTGATCCAAGTGCTTGTGACGCACTGAAAACCGCTCGCTCGCCACGGAGGACGCGAATGCAGGCTCCATCGGAGGCGCTTTTCCTCGCGCAGATCGTTCTGCTGCTCTTGGTAGGGCGTCTGATGGGCGAGGCGATGCAGCGGATCGGGCAACCGGCCGTTATGGGGCAGCTGATCGCCGGAATTCTGCTTGGGCCTTCCGTATTCGGCGCGATCTGGCCCGAAGCACAACGCGCAGTCTTCGCCGCAAATCCGCAACAGAAAAGCATGATCGATGGCGTCTCACAGCTCGGCATCCTGATGCTGTTGCTGTTGACCGGGATGGAGACCGACCTCAGGCTGGTTAAACAGGCGGGTCGTGCCGCCATCAGCGCGTCAATTGCGGGGATCGCGGTGCCCTTCGCCTCCGGGTTCGCGCTCGGCGAGCTGTTGCCCGCCGTAATGTTGCCGAAACCCGACCAGCGAATCATCACCTCGCTGTTTCTCGGTACGGCGTTGTCGATTGCTTCGCTGAAGATCGTGGCAATGGTTGTGCGCGAGATGGGTTTTATGCGCCGAAACGTCGGGATGACGCTGATCGCCTCTGCCATTATCGACGACACGGTTGGATGGGTCATCGTTTCGATCATCTTGGGCCTCGCGGTACACGGACGGGTGGACGCTCTCGCCTTGGGTCAGAGCGTGCTCGGAACGGCAATCTTTCTTGCGGCGAGCTTTACGCTTGGGCGGCGTCTTGTGTTCAGCATCATCCGCCGGACCAACGACAATTTTGTCAGCGAAGTACCGGTGGTCACCGCAATTCTCGTCATCATGGGCACAATGGCGCTCATTACCCATCTAATTGGCGTCCATACCGTGCTGGGGGCGTTCGTGGCTGGGATTCTTGTCGGCGAGTCGCCGATCCTGACCCGCCACATCGACGAACAATTGCGAGGCCTCGTCGTCGCTCTGTTCATGCCCATCTTCTTTTCGCTTGCCGGCTTGCAGGCCGACTTGACCATCTTCCGAGACCCGACTCTATTCTTTTTGACCGTCGGTCTGATTTTGATCGCGAGCCTCGGCAAGTTCGCTGGAGCGTTCTTGGGGGGCGCTTTTGGCGGCCTGAGCGCACGAGAATCCCTGGCGCTTGGTTGCGGCATGAACGCCCGCGGCTCGACCGAGGTGATTGTCGCGTCGATCGGCTTGTCGATGGGCGCGCTCAGCCAGAACCTCTTCACCATGATCGTCGCCATGGCGGTGGTCACCACGCTGGCGATGCCGCCGACCTTGCGCTGGGCTCTCTCCCGGCTGCCGCTGCGTACCGACGAGCGTGTCCGCCTCGAGCGCGAAGCGTTCGAGGCGACGGGATTCGTCACCAATATTAAGCGCCTGCTTGTCGCCGTCGACGACAGTGCGAATGGCAAGCTCGGCTGGCACCTTGCCGACATGCTTGCCCGATCGCGCGGAATCCCGATGACTGTCCTTCATTTGGGCCGGCCCGAAAGGGATCAAGGCATCGAGACAGTGCCGGCGCGAGGCATCGAAGCGGCTGCAAGCGGCGTGAACGAAACGCCTCAGATGAGCGAGCCGGAGTCGAGAGAGGCCAGGGCGCGGCGGCTGGACGTGGCCTTACACGTTGAGTCTCTCGCGCCCGAGGCGGTCGTGACCAAAGAAGCGCGAAAGGGATACGATCTCCTGATGATCGGTGTCGAGAGGACGACGGCAGCCCACGGCGGCTTCCATGAGCAGATCGCCCGGATGGCCGCCGGATTCGAGGGCCCCCTGACGGTCGCCGTGGCACGGGGCTCGCATTTGCACGAACCGCCAGGGCGTCACTTGAACATCCTGGTGCCTGTTCGCGGCAACAAAGTCTCGCGGCGAAGCGCCGAGGTGGCATTCGCCCTGGCGCGCGCCGGCACCAGCGCGGTGACAGCTCTCTATGTCATGGGCACAGTTGGGCTCGGTGCCGCTCAGCGGCGCCTGAGACGGCCGACCATGAGCCGGCGCCACGAGGAAGCCATCCTCAAGGACATCGTCGAGCTGGCGGACCGCTATGACACGCCGATCCGAACGGCCTTGCGTCTCGATATCGAACCTGGGGATGCGATCCTGCGACAGGCGCGCCTCGGGCGTTATGATCTGGTCGTGATGGGGGTCGGCCGCCCGGCCGGGGAGACGCTGTATTTCGGCAAAATAGCGGCTGCGGTGCTGGAGAACATGCAGCACTCGATCCTGTTCGTGTCGAGCTGACGCGGCGATGGCTCTTGGGATCCACCCACGCGAAGCGTGGGCGTACATCAAGGAGCGTCGTCGCCAGCTGCGACCTAAAAAATTTGAACGCCGCCAAAACCAGCGCCTCGCGCAACTTCCTGTGTCGCAAGCGGGCCGAGAGCGTCTTCCTGCTGGAGTATGGAACGATTGAGTCGTATCTTCCGGAAGGATATCGCTCGAGGAAGAGAGACAAACTGATCCGGCTGTTAGCGACTGAGGGATTCTGGGCCAATGAAACTTCGGGCTCCGCCATCGTTTCCACGAGATCTCGAAAGCTGAGCTTGAACTGGAGGTACCAGCGTATGCAGAGGATGATGATCTCCTGGTCGAAATGGGGCCTTTGAAAAGATCATAAATGCTCGGCATCCGGGTTGGCTTCCTCCAAAAGCGCGTTCACAGCAAATATGCCTCGCTTCTTTTGTTCGCACCAGAGTCGGCGGATCCACCTCGCGGGCTTAAGCTGGTTCTCTCTAAAGGCTAACGATCGCTGGGATGC
>JBEKSH010000665.1:0-2859 GCA_049517235.1 Roseiarcus sp.
CGATGAGGCGTCCCTCTGCGGCAAAGTCGGCGCAAGGGTCTTCGGTATAGCCGCCGCCGCCATGCAGATAATAGGCCACCACAACCTGATGGCCGCGTTCGCGCATCGCGCGCATCACGTAAAGCGAAAGCGCCGCCTTCGCGAGGAAGGGCAGCAGCACGAGAATGTTCAGCCGGCGCGACGATTGCGAATCCAATTCCGCACTCCCACAAGCATGGAACGAAAGGGCCTACTGGAAATTTCCCGATAGGCGTTCTCCCAGGCCGCGCTCTGGTTGCGCCACCAGTCCTTGGCGTGCTCCACATTTTCCGCCCGGCGGTTCGCGCTGGAGGACGGACCCACAATCATCAGGCACCGGCGGCCGATGCGTGCGAGCGCCGGATCGGCATCGGCCGAAGAGAGCTGCGCGAGGAAATCCGCATAGTCTTCAAGGGGCGGCGAGGTCATGAACATGCCAAGCAGGCGGAAAGCCTCGATGGGGCGCAATGCGCACAATTCTTCGTGCCCGGCGACATAGTCGACCATCCGCTCCAGCGACGCGTTGAGGGCGCGCGCCTCGACGAGCGGCATAAGATTGCGCAGCATCGCATAGCTCATCTCCAGCAGCGTGGCGAGCGGATCGCCGTGGGTGACGCCCGCGCTGTGCTGGCGCTTATAGGTCAAGGGCTCCGGAACCATGGCGAAGCGACAGCCCTCGCGGAGCGCGCGCGTCCACAGCTCGTAGTCGGGGGCCCGCGACATGCTGGGATTGCTGAACCCGCCGATGCGAAGATGAGCCGCGCGCCGCACCATTGTCGAGGATCGGCACAGGGGATTATTGGCTATCCAGCAATCGACGCGCTGGAGATCGCGCGGCTGGTTGGCGCTCTCTTCGAGCTCTTTGGCCGATGGGTCGGGAGCGCCCGATGCGTCGACGAATTTCACATAGGTTCCGATGATGTCGAGACCGGGGTCAGCGGCGGCCGCGGCAAGTTGTAGTTCCGATTTACGCGGCGCTATCCAGTCGTCGGAATCAAGATTGACCAGCCACTCGCCGCGCGCGGCTTCGACGGCGCGGTTATAGCTCGCAATTCCCCCGAAATTGCTCGGATTGACGATCAGGCGAATGCGCGGATCGGCGAAGCTGCGGATCAGGTCGACCGACCCGTCGCTCGACGCATCGTCGATGACGACGATCTCAAAATCCTGCACCGTCTGCGCGAGAATGCTCTCGATCGTTCGCCCGATGTAGCGCTCGTAATTATAGGAATTGACAACGAATGAAAGTAGGGGCGCGCGGGTCGTCATTGTAGGCACGCCACAACCCGATCGATTTCCGCTTCGGTCAATTCGTCATGAAACGGCAGCCCGGTCACCCGAACGGCGAGGGCGTCAGTGACGGACAAATCCGCGCGCCTGACATCGGTGAATGCAGGATGACGGCGGCGCCACTCGACGCCTCCGGCGTCACAGCGCTCGGTGGTCGAATGCGCCTCGCCGGCCGGAGCAGTCAGGTTAATCGTCATAGACATCCAGGTCTCGCCGACCCCCGACTCCAGCCGGGACTTCTTGCCGAGCAACCGGCGTCGGCAGGCGCCCGCCGCCCCTCTTAAACGGGCCATCCGCGTCGACAACGCCTCGACCGCCGCGAGGCCGATCGCCACAGCATAGTCCGAAATGCGGTAGTTCCCGCCGCAGATCGACGAGGTGCGTTCTCCCATGAAGCCGAAGTCGGTCATCGCCGTTAGGCGCTCGTTCAAATCTGAATTGCGGACATATGTCATACTCGATGGCGCCAATTATCACTGGCGGCGGCTGACTGGGGTTGCAAGAGATGATTTCCGTTTCCCACATATCTCCTCCGACGAGGTGTTCGAGTCGTTTGGTCCAGATGGCGTTCTTCTGTAAAGATACGCCGTGTGCGCCGACTTTCCCTTATTGAGGGTCCAAGGCGGGGTCCGATCGTTTCGTTCGAGGGCGACGCCACATTATCGTCTCGACTTCGCGCAATAAGTCCGCGATTATTGGCCGCGCAATTGGGCGTAGGCCATCGACCACGCCCAACAACGGAGAATTTCATGAGACGCCAAATTGCGCTCGCCTTGCTCGCCTTGTGTCTTGCGCCGTCGCTGGCGATTGCCGGCACTTTTCCTGTCCCCAAGGAAAAACCGATCGCGACGGTGAGCATTCCGGACAGTTGGAGCCCGAAAGTCACGGACGCTTTTATAGAAGCGTCTTCGGCCGACGGCTATATCTATCTCGCTTTTGAGTCGATCAATGCTGCAGACGCCAACTCGGCGATCGAGGAAGCCCTTGGGGTTATCTTAGCTGCTGGCGACGAAGTCGACCGCGCGAGCAAGAAAACGAAAGACATCAAGATCAACGATCTCGACGCGTCCCAAACTTCCTACACAGGCAAGGACAAGGTAGGTCCTACGAATATCAGACTGACGCTGATCAAGACCAACGCCCCGGCGAAGCTTCTGCTGTTTACTTACTGGGGCTCCGCCAACGGCGAAGCGACCAACGGCAACGACCTCAAGGCGATCTCCGACAGCATTCAGGCGACCAGGTGATTCAATCTGAGCGGCGCTGTCATGTTTTTGACGGCGCTCGCTGATCAGGGTCATTTCGCGGCACGGCGTTTGATCGTGCGCGCGGTCATGTCTTCGGCCGGCATCGTCATGGTTTTGTGGGTTGCGATCCCTCTGGCGGCTTGGCCGCCAGAGGAATGAAGAAAGTCAACTACGCGGTGGACCGATTCTGTTGTCGAGATTGGAACAGCCTGACGACCGCCCACCAGATCGGCCTGAGCGTGTCTCCCCTTTGACGATGCATCGCGGGATTCGCGCCTGGACGCTGCTCGAATTCAGTTTGCGA
>JBEKSH010000666.1:0-2857 GCA_049517235.1 Roseiarcus sp.
GGCTTTGTGCTATCCATTGTCATGGCGTGATCTCCATCGGCGCGCTAACGCCGATTCTGGTTTGCTTTCACAAGCTGGAGATTACGCCACCCTCAAATTCCAACCACCTCCGCCACGGCACCATCTCTTAGAGAATAGGGCCGATTCAGGCCGGAGCCGCCCTGCTCCAAGCTTCGCCTCACGCGCGCCGCGTTGCCAAAATCCGCTAAAAGCGACAGGCTCAGTTCCGATAGGGCCGGCGATCGATGGTGGGTCGGGTCAGGACAATTCGGAGCAAGCGTCACATGACCGCCGACTCGACGACGATGAGAAGAACAAGGGTTGTGATCGCCGTCGCTCTCGCTCTATCGGCCTGCGCGCAAAATCCGTCCCCAGTTATCGAGTCAAAGCTCGGCGATCTTAAAGGTCAGCCAGTCAAGACGGTCGTGGATAAGCTCGGCGACCCCGATGAGCAAATTCAGAACCACGATGAGAAAGTCTATGTCTGGTATCGCGTGAACAAACCTCGTCGAGAGTATCTTGCAAATTTATTTGGGTGCACGATTAAGGTTTTTGTCGACAAGGACGACAAAGTCACAGGTTTCTTTTACTCGGGGAACAACGCCGGCTGCGGCCGATACGCCCACAAGCTCGACGACAGCTACCAAACCCCGCGCGGCGTTTTGGACTTTTAGGATGGGACCGAAAGAGAATCCATCGCCGACGGATCCGACGCAGGCGCCGTCGTCGCACTGACAAAAGCGAGCGGGCTTTGGCGGCGGCGAGGGCCGCCTCCGCCGCCGCTCCCGTTCACGTTGCCGTCGCGCAAAAAGGGTGATGATCTGCCTGCCAGCGCCGCGACTGTTGGGGGGGCTAGCAGCGCCTTGAACGGAAATCGCCCGCCCGGAGGAGGACGCCATGGCGACCTACGTCACGCTGTACAAATATACCGAGCAAGGCATTCGCAATATCAAGGACGCGCCCAAGAGAGTCGAAGCGGCCAAGAAGGCGGCGGCGCAGGCCGGCATCACAGTCAAGGACACTCTTTGGCTGCAAGGGGAATACGACTTCCTGGCGATCTCCGAAGCGCCCGATGAGGTTGCGGCGACAGCCTTTCAGTTGAACACCGCCAAGCAGGGCAACGTTCGCACGCATACGCTGCGCGCCTTTACGCCCGCGGAGATGGAGAAGATTCTTGAGAAGGTCGCCTAGCCCAAAGAAAACGGCCGCCGGCGTAACGTCCGGCGGCCTTGACGCAACGCAATTGGCGCGACGTCACCATTTCAACGTGACGCGAAAAGGTCGACATGGTCGCCAATCGATCCTCACGACGCCACGCCTTTCTTGCATGTGTCGCGACTTTTCACCCAATCGACTATCTCGCCCCCGAGGAGCACAAACCACTCCGGAACAGCTTTCACCGCGACTCAGCCGCCTTCCGGGCGATCGATCGAATTGCGCGAGCTTTTCCATAGATTCCGTCCGAGCCGCAGGCTCAATGCGGCAAGGGTGTTTTTCTCTATGGGCTCTGGACGCCTTCGTTCGTGTCATCGCGGGCGCCGACCATGTATTGTACGAGTTCTTCTGTGTTCGTCTCAGCGGTCACTTTCTCGGCCACCTTGCGCCCGCGATGCATGACGATGAGCCGGTCGGTGACGGCAAAGACGTCCGGCAGGATGTGCGTGATCAGGATCACCGGAACGCCGTGGTCGCGCAGCCGCCGGATGAGATCGAGCACTTTCTTCTGTTCGGGGACGCCGAGATTGTTGGTCGGCTCGTCCATGATCACCAGCTTGGCGTCCCAGTAGACTGCGCGCGCGATCGCCACCGCCTGGCGCTGGCCGCCGGAGAGGTTCTCGATCGGCTGGGTGAGGGTGGGAAAGTGGATCTGCAGGGATTCGAGCGTCTGGCGCGACGCGCGCTCCATCGCCTTGTTGTCGAGGGTCTGGATGAGCCCGCCGAGATGGCGCCGCTTGACCTCGCGCCCGAGAAAGATGTTGGCGCCGACGTCGAGATTGTTGGCGAGCGCCAAGTCCTGGTAGATCGTCTCGATGCCGTGCTGGCGGGCGTCGATCGGATGGGCGAGCTGGACCCGCTTGCCTTCGAAGACGATTTCGCCTTCCTCCGCCTGGTAGACGCCCGAGATGCATTTGATCAGCGTCGACTTTCCCGCGGCGTTGTCGCCAAGCAGGCCGAAAACTTCGCCGCGGTTGAGATCGAAGCTGACGTTGTTCACCGCGACCAGGCCGCCGAAGCGCTTGGTGATGTTGCGGACCGAAAGAAGCGGCGCCTCCGTCATGTCGAGGGGCCTCCGCGGTGCCGGCCGGTGATCAGGTCGCGAGACTGGTCGATCAGCACCGCGACGATGACCACCGTTCCGACCACGATGAACTGCCAGAAGGCCTCGACGTTGAGCATCACCAGCCCCGTTGTCAGGACCGCGATAATAAGCGCGCCGATCACCGTGCCGATCACCGTTCCCGCGCCGCCGAACATGCTGACCCCGCCGATGATCACCGCGGCGATCGAGGACAGGAGCAGCGGATCGCCGATCACCGCCGAGCCGGCGGTGAAGCGCAGCGTCGACAGGAAGCCGGCGATCCCGGCGGTCGAGGCGGAGAGCATGTATAGCTTGATGATGTGGCGATCGACCGGGATGCCGGTGCGAACCGCCGCAACCATGCTGCCGCCGATGGCGTAGGTGTGTCGGCCGAATTGGGTCTTGCCGAGAAGGAACATGGCGTAGGCGACGACGAAGGCGGTCGCGATGACCGGATAGGGCAGGATGATGTCCATCCGGCGCAAGAGGTCGCCGCTCACCTCCGGCCGTTGAAGGAAATAGAGTCCGCCGCCCTCGCCGTGGATGTAATAGATCAGC
>JBEKSH010000667.1:0-2841 GCA_049517235.1 Roseiarcus sp.
AAGCGGCCGGCGAACGGACGATGACCGCATGGATATATTATCTCGACGATCAATTTGCCCTCGCTTCCTTTCCAAAGCCCTAATCTTTCAAACGAGCTACGGGGAGAACCTATAAGACAAACTAACAGCACCCGCGACGCCCGGCAAATCCGCCCGCGTCCTCGCGCAACGTGTGACGAAGACCAGAGGTCCCTCCCGGTCGCGCCCACTGACGTCGTGGCTCAGATCCAATGCTCGTTCAGCCATTTCGCGGGGCGCACGGATTTGTAAGGCTTCTTGTACCAAGGCGCGCGCCACTTGCCTTCAACCGCCTCGTGCGGCCGCGGATGGCCGGTGAAGACGACGATGCGCGCGTCGGGCGGCAGGGCGACCTCTCGCCAGAGGTTGGCGGGAAATCGGGGCATCAACGTCACCTTGAAACTGGGGCACCATTGCTTTGGCCAGAAGGCGGTGGGCAGGCGCGATTCCCTGGTGAGATAGATCTGCTCGTTGACGTAGCGAAACGACATGGCGACGGCGTCCTTCTCGAAGTCGTCGACGAGATGAGGGGCGCCGCCGGCGGGAAAGCGCATGACGGAGGAATTGCCGACGCCCTGCTCTTCCTGCGTCCAATTTCTAATGAGGCAAAGCTTGCCCGGTTCGAAGTCGAAGAACGGGTCGAGCGGACCGGTGACCACCACGTCGAGATCGAGAAACAGAACGTCGCCGCTGACGCCGATGTCGCGGGACCATAGCGCGAGCTTGCGCCAGGGACCGCCGCGCATGCCCTTGACGGGCAGATCGATGGCGGGAATCGGCATGACGACGATGGCGGGATCCAGGCCGACCGGATCGTCGGTGAAGGCGATGAACCGCGTCGGGCGCGAGACATTGCGCATCGCGCCGCGATAGAGCCGATTGACATAGTCAGGCGGAAACGGCGTTCCCCATTTGATGCAGGCGATTGTTTGCATTCTTCAACACGCGCCAAGGATTAAAATGGCGGACCTCGCGAGTTCTTCACGAATTGGCGCCGTCGCACGGGCCGCGCGCACGCGCCATTTCGCGCCGAAGACCCGCCGGTTCAAATCGTGCAAATCCGCGCTCCGGCCATCAGGAGCGCCCGCCGTAAAATTGAAATCCATGATGAACGTGTAAGAAATGTTTTCGATTCGCCGATTTTGTCAGCAGCGCTTATCGAACCTGCGGACGCCCCTCATCAGCGAGCCAAGGCGAGAAGCTAAGACGAACGCGCGCGCAATTAACGTATTGCAGTTGTAATACTACTTATACGCCCTCTGACGTTGCAGCGTCAATGTTCGCGGTTTGCGACCCGCCGCGTCTATCAGATCGGGCGGCCCGCGAGAAGCGCCGAGGCCTATTGGAACAGTCGGTGCAGAACCGCCCAGCCGACGCTTGCGGCGTTCACCTTCTCGAAGGCCTTCACATACTGGCTCGAATAGAAGAGACGAATCATTGCGAAGCGCGTCGTCAACGACGCATCAAAACTGACGGCGAAAGAATCCGCATCGGCGCGGATGATCGACACCTTGGTGACGAAGTCCCGAATTTGGCACAACAGCGCGCCGCGTTTCGGTTTCGGCGCGGGTCCGGCAATGCGCGCGCCCGAAATGGATATGTCGACCAGTTGACGCCGATGCTGCGCGCCATCGAAAATCAGCGTCACAAGTTCGTTCGTCTCGAATCGTTCGGCCTTCCGCCGCCTCGGCTGTTCGATGCAGACGAAGCAGACGACCGTGAGAATGATGAAATTGTACCAGCTCCAGAATAGCGCCAGCACGCCAAATTCGACGCCGTCGCCGCGTATGTTCACATGGAACGCATAGCCGATCGAGAGGAACGTCAAGACGAGAAGCGCGCCATAGAACTTGAGAATCGGCCATTCGACGAAGCGGCGGCTGCGATCGCCGCCCTTGGCCGTCACTGTGAACTTGTGCCCTTGCGGCTTCAACAGACCGATGACCACTGCCTTGATCACCTCCGGCGCGGCGATCAGATGGCAAACGTCGGACATGATCGGCAGCACGCGCCCACGCGTGAGCCAGGTCATCACGAGAGTGTGCCAGACATAAAAGGGCAGAAAATAGACGGCGACGTCGTGCAGCTCGGCGTGGACGGACTTGACGTTGAACAGCAGATAGAGGATCGGGATGATCAGAGCCAGTATCCTGGAGGGGTAGACGGCCGCCCAATTGAGAAAGCTGTCGATCAGGGACAGCCGGTCCATGAAGGTGAGGCGGCTGGCGAGGGAGAACGGGCCGCTGCGCCCCCGCATGATCTGCATGAATCCGAGGCACCAGCGGCTGCGCTGCGTGACGTATTCCTTGAGGCCCTCGGGCGCCAGTCCGAGAGTCAGCGGCTCGTTGAGATAGGCCGTCGTGTAACCGGCCTCTTTCATGCGCAGCGTCAGCAGATAGTCCTCCGTCACGGAATCGGTCGGGAACCCCCCGATCTCCCGCAACGGCTGGAATCGTACGACCGAGGACGTGCCGCAACAGAAAGCGGCCGACCATGCGTCCTTGGCCGGCATCACCACATCGAAGAAGAACCGCTGATCGTCCGGCCACACGCGGGTCGCCAGCAGATTGGTCTGGATCGGATCGGGATTGATGAAATGCTGCGGCGTCTGGACGATGCCGATCCGCGGGTCGCGGAACAGCGTCATCGCGCGCGACAAGAAGGTCGGCATCGGCACGAAATCGGCGTCCAGGATCGAAATATACTGGGGCGGGTTCGGCAAATCCGCGACCTTCGCCAGCGCATGATTGATGTTGCCGGCCTTGGCGTGCGAATTGTCAGGGCGCGCGATATAGCCGCAGTTGAGCTTTTCGCACAAAGCGC
>JBEKSH010000668.1:0-2840 GCA_049517235.1 Roseiarcus sp.
GCCTTGACCTCGACGGGCGACAGGTCGCGGGCGCCGGCGAAGACATGCGGGTGCCGGCGGATCAATTTCGTCGTTATCGCCTCGACCACGCCGCCAAAATCGAAATGCCCCGCCTCTTGCGCGAGGCGCGCATGGAAGACGACCTGCAGCAGCAGGTCGCCGAGTTCGTCGCGCAGGTCCGCCATGTCGCCGCGCTCGATCGCGTCGGCGACCTCATACGCCTCCTCTATGGTAAAGGGCGCAATGGTCGAGAAGTTCTGCTCCAGGTCCCAGGGACAGCCGGTCGCCGGCGTGCGCAGAGCCGCCATAACATCGACCAGCGCAGCGATCTCGCGCGAAGGCTTCATCAGGGCTTTCCCGCCTCGGCCGATCGCCGGCCGGAAAGTCTTGAAAGGGGGCGCGAGCCGCCGGGCGTCCGCGCGCTCACGCCTCGGGGCGGACCGCAAGGATCCCAAGAAATCAGGAGTATTCCGAAAAGGCGCGGCGCTCGCGGCAAGATTGCCTCATAGCGGAGCAATCTTGCTTTCCACGGTCTCGTTCCGCCGCTTGGTCGCGCCAGAAAAGTCTGTCGCTCTTCGAGATCACGTCAGAGGGAGAGCGAGACCGCTTCGCGCCCCTTCGGCGTATCGACGACGCGCATGTTCACGCTCTGGCCTTCCGACAGATGCGTCAGGCCAGCCGGGCCTAAGATCGAGATATGCACGAAGACGTCCTTGCCGCCGTCGTCGCTCGCCACGAAGCCGAAGCCCTTGGCGTCATCGAACCATTTTACCTTGCCGGCGACGCTGACCGCGGTCGAAAGATCGGGCGCGGCCCGCCGCGGCGGGCGAGGCGCGTCGCCGAAACTGCGCTGCGGCGCGCGCTCCACCGCTCCGGCGGTGTCGACTTCCAGCACGCGCGTCACCTGCGCGCCCTTCGCGCCGGCACCCACCTGAACGCGCAGTTTTGCGCCGGGCGGCACCGAATCGTGCCCCGAAGCGTGCAGCGCGTTGACATGCAGAAATGCGTCGCCCTGGCCGTTCGCCAGCTCGACAAAGCCGTAGCCCTTATCCGCCTTGAACCATTTGACGACGGCGTCGACCGCCGGCCCGGCCACAGGCGACGGCGGCGCGCTGGAAGCGCCGCCCGGTGGGCCGCCGGCGAATCCGCCCGCGCCGCTGTCGAAACCACGCGACGGGCGGGGACGCGATTCGTAGGGCATCGGCCCGTCATCGTCGAACCCGCGCTTCCTCGGCGCCCGAAAATCCTTACCCTTGCTCATGTTATCCCCAAGTCTCCGCCGTCTTTCAAACAATTGGGAGCCATTGCGTCCGTGAAACAGCTCCCGCCTGCACCGCCGCTCAGCCGTGCAACCCATCTGAAGCGCCATTGCCGCGCTCGAAGTTCGTGAATGCTCTCTGGTGATTGCTCATCAGCTCGCTGCAGCCGCTATCACAGGGCCGATACGTTGATGATCGCGTTGGAATCGTCGGATGGCTGGCAAGCGCGCAAAAACCCTTGCGCCGCTGCGCGCCGGCGCCGGGCGGGACATGAGAAAAGAGCAGTCGACCGCATCACTATAGCCTGCCTTGCCGTCCAGCAAGAATATACTGGCCGACCGATGCGACACAATATCGCATTTTTTGAGACAGGGCCAGATGATTCGCGCAGGTCGAATTATGACAATTTTACTTCATTTCGGACGCGCGAGCAGCAAGGCCCCCAATATCAGGGCCCCGCCGAGCGCTTGCAGCGAGCTCATCGTTTCCCCGAGCACCAGCCAAGCGATCAAAGCCGAAAAAGGAGGTTGCGCGAGAATGACCACAGCGACCAGCCCCACCGCCACCCGCCCGATCGCCACCGAGGTCAAACCCTGTCCCATCGCATGCGAGACGACGCCAAGCAGGACCACGATCGTCCAGCCGCGCGCGCTGTGCGGCAGCAGAATCTCGCCGCGAAGCGTCGCGGCGATCGCGAGCGCGATCGCCGACACGGCCGCCGACCACAGCGTGGCGGTCGGCCCGTCAAGTTTGGCGCGGACCCGTTTGATGACCAGCAGATAGCCGGCGTAGGACACGGCGGCGCACAGCGCAAAAATATCGCCATAGCCAAGGTTTGCAGGCTCGGCCATGCCCGCCATCACCCAGGAGCCCGCCAGCGCGAGCGCCAGAGCGAACCAGACGCGGGGCGGGGGATGTTCGGTAAAGAACAGAGCGCCGCCCGCCACCGTCAGGATCGGCGCGACATTGCCGATGAACGCGGCGTTGGCGACCTTCGTCCCGGTCAGCGCGATATGGAAGGAGCCGACGTCGGCGGCGAAGGCGAGACCGGCCAGGACGAGCGGCAAAACAACGGCGGCCGGTTGCGCGACGCCGATGGGGCGTCCCGACGCCAATCTCACCCAGACCGCGAGCGCCGGAACCGCCAGCCCCATGCGCCAAGCGGCGCCGGCCAGCGGCCCGACGTCGAGAAAGCGCGCCAGCACGCCCGACCAGGCGATGATGCCGGTCCCGACGATCAGGGCGATCCAGCCGATCCTGTCGACGGGCGACGCCATCGAGCCAGATTGCTTCATGGCGAATCAATCTTGCTCTTTAACACAATTGTTTTGACGCAAGTCTTGGCTGAAAAGTCGAGCGCTCTTCGGGATCATGCGAGCGGGCGCGGCAAGCCTCACTCGGGCTTTTGGCGCCCCGAGCAGGGATCGAGGACGACCACCTGTCCCTTCACCGACCCGGTCGTCGCATAATCGATCGCATTGAAACTGGGCGCTCGCGATTTCTTGGCGACGTATTCGTCGGAGCTGAGGAAAGCGACAGTCGGCAGACCGCCTTCGCTCGCCAATTGTTGCGCGGAATATC
>JBEKSH010000669.1:0-2837 GCA_049517235.1 Roseiarcus sp.
AACCGGGTGCAGTCGAGTCGGAGGCTGGAATTGGAATGTCATCGCAACATCGAGGTCATCTGGCTGTTGCGAAGTCTGAAGCCGGACGTCAAGACCATCGCCGAGTTCCGGTGCGACAATCGCGCCCACTTGCAGGCACGCCTGCTGGTGCACATTTGTCCTCGCAACTGCCAAACGAGGTATGCGCGTGGAAGAAGACGATGACCACCTAAACTTGATCGCGGAACACATTTTGGAAGCAACACATCATCTTAAAGAATGCCCCACGGCGAGATGCTTTCATCAGGCAATGACGATCTGACAGACGCCTACAAGATGGCAAATGATCAGGTGACCAAAGGCCAGATAATATTATCGCGTGGTTACACGGTTACACTCGAAGCCAAGAACCGCCACGACATTCGTGAGTTGCAGGCGTGAATTGTCACCAACCCGACACAGGATCTCGAAGTCGAGCGTCTTGCGGATTGTGTGGCGATGAGCCCGCGCACTTTCGCGCGGTTCTTCCTCTCTGAGACCGGCATGACGCCCGCGAAATTTGTGGAACATGCGCGCACGGAATCCGCGCGTTGCAAGTTGGAACAGACAGCCCTTTCGATGGAGACGATCGCCGACATGTGCGGCTTTGGCTCGGCAAATCGGATGCGCCGGACGTTCCAGCGACTATTGAACGTCGCGCCGCACGATTACCGCGAGCGCTTTCAATCGACATCGACCAAATGAACTGGGGGTGACTGTGAAGATTCTTTTCCTGACCTCGGCGCATAACAGCCTCAGCCAGCGACTCCTGATCGAACTGACGGAGTGTGGTCATGCAATCCGCGTCTGCGTCGTCGCGACGGGCGAAGCGATGATCGATGCGGTCTCTGGCGACGCGCCAGATCTGATCATTGCGCCAATGCTGAAGATCGCCATCCCGGAGGAGATCTCCGCGCGGTATCTCTGCCTAATCGTGCATCCCGGCATCAAGGGCGATCGTGGCCCCTCCTCACTCGACTGGGCCATCGCCAATGACGAGAAGAGCTGGGGCGTATCGATCCTGGAGGCGGCCTCCGAGTTCGATGCCGGGCCGATTTGGGCTTCGCACGAGTTTGCCCTGGACGCCGATCCTCCTGCGAAGAGCAGCCTCTATCGTGGTCAGGTCACCGAGACCGCCTTGCGCGGCGTCCTCGAAGCCGTCGCTCGAATCGAATCGGGTGAGTTCCAATCTGGCGCTTGGCGGCCTGAGAAGCTGCCCGATGTGTTGCCCTATGTCAGGGGCCGCTTACGCCCGCCGATGCGACAGGCAGACCGCGCCATCGACTGGACGCGAGACAAAACGGCCACGATCGTGAGGAAGATCCGCGCGGCGGACAGCGCTCCCGGCGTCCATGGCACGCTGTATGGAAAAAGCTGCTTCCTCTTTGGGGCGCATGAGGAGGAGCGGCTTCAAGGTCCCCCCGGTCAAGTGCTGGCCCGGCGTGACGGCGCGATTTGCATCGGCACGGTTGATGGCGCTGTTTGGGTCTCCCATCTGAAGGCCAAGGACGAGCCCGATGCTCATGAGGGGATCTGTCGCCTCGCCCAGGCGGGCATCGGCTGTGAGCTCTGCGATGCGGAGTTCTGCCAGGTCGCCGGGATCAAATTGCCGGCGACGCAGGTGTTGGGACCGCTGCTTCGCGGCGTGCCCGAGTCGCCACTGCCAATCGACGCGCCGAACGACCATCGTACCTTCCGGGAGATCGTCTACACCGAGGAGGGTCAGGTTGGTTATCTCTCGTTCGATTTCTACAACGGGGCGATGAGCACTTCGCAGTGCTATCGATTACGTGACGCGTTCCTCCACGCCCGTTCGCGGCCGACCCGGGTCATCGCGCTGCTCGGCGGCCCCGACTTCTGGTCGAACGGTATCCACCTCAATGCGATCGAGGCGAGCGTCGATCCGGCTGAGGAATCCTGGCGGAACATCAACGCGATCGACGATCTCATCTACGAGATCCTCAACACCATGTCCCATCTCGTCATTGCCGGGTTGCGCGGCAATGCCGGAGCGGGTGGGGCAATCCTGGCGCTCGCGGCGGACCGCGTCTATGCGATGTCTGGGGTCGTGCTTAACCCGCACTACAGAAGCATGGGCGAACTCTATGGGTCGGAATACTGGACTTGTACGCTTCCTCGGCGGGTGGGGCAGACGCGGGCGCTGGAGCTAACTCAAGCCTGCCAGCCGATCGGCGTGCGGGCGGCGCGGGAAATGGGATTCGTTGATGACGTCTTCGGCGAGGACGCCAAGACATTTGAAGCCGAAGTCAGGAAGCGAGCGGCGCGCCTCGCCCAAGATCCCGAATTCCGCACGATGCTGCGAAAAAAACATGAAAGTCGTCTTGATGACGGGTGCGTCAAGCCGCTCGCAAGCTATCGCGCCGAGGAACTGGATCGAATGAAGATCAATTTCTTCGGGCCTGATCCCGCCTATCACGAGGCCCGCCGCCGATTCGTCTTCAAAGGGAATCCGACGCCGCAGCGGAACCAGTTGCCGATTGAGGCAGAAGCCGAGGCGGCCTCCTGGGTTCTCTCACAGGGAGCGATCCGGGCCGGCGCTGGTGTCGCGTCCGTTCAGTGACCGGGTCCCCAGCAGCAGATTGGTTCGGGACCGCCCGGGGACGGGAAGATGGGCAGGGCATGAGCCGGCGGCGGCGATGCCCTTCCGACTATTCTAACGAGAGAAATGATTTTGGGAGGGCTGATATATTATGATTACACGAAGATTAGCCGCGTGGCTGCTTGCCATAGGTCTGCTCACCTCGACCGCGTATGCCCATGGCGGGGTGGACGTGGTGGACAATAGATGCGTTTTGCAG
>JBEKSH010000670.1:0-2834 GCA_049517235.1 Roseiarcus sp.
CGCGTCGCAGTCCTTGCAAAAACCTTGCATCGCGCCGGAATCGCATGAATCAGGCAAATCGGAGCGCGAAAAATCCCTTTGTTTTCAATGAGGCTCCGCCTCAACCTGCAAATATTTCCAAATTTATTCTTGGTGGAATCGGGCGAAATCAAAGGCTTGCGAGCGAAAAAATTTGGAAAATCGATTTTTCCGGATTCCGCGCCCGGCCGACGCCGCCTCGTCATAGTGGCGCGCTTCATTCAAATTGAAAGGGCGCCCGCCTTCCCCCCTTGCGGGGGAAGGTGTCATGCGGAGCACGACGGATGAGGGGGAGTCGAGCAAAGCGAGACGGCTTGGAACCGCGTCGTCGCAAGCCGTCGCGCTGCGCGCGACCACCCCTCATCCGACCTCGCTTCGCGAGGTCACCTTCTCCCGCAAGGCGAGAAGGGCCGCGCCCTCCAAATTCATTGACGCGGGCCAATAGCCCGATAAGCGGCCATTCTATGCGGCAAGGGCTCCGGCGTCGAGAAATTGTTTCTAAAAAAATAAAAGGCGGCGGCGCCGTCGAAGAAACGATCGGCAAACGCCGGGCGCCGAATCTCGCGCTTCGTGATCCCTAGAGCGTGATGCAGGTTGATCGAATCGCGCCGCAACTCGGTGCGGGATTCGCTATTGAGCCATTGTTCGCACGGAGGCTATTTTTTTCACGCCTGAGAGCTTGTCAATGATGGCCCTCCGGGCCACCGCCGCAGGCGGCGCGCTTTGCGCGTCATTGACAAGCTCTCAGGCGTGAAACACGCTCCGCCATGCGAAACGATGGATCACCCCCGATCGTTTCGACCATAAATCATCACGTTCTAGCGATAGCGACGCGATCCAGACCAAACGCTGAGCGCCGCCGTCAACAGGCGTCGTTGCCGGCAAGGGTTGATTCCATGGAATCTGGATTGCCTCGATGTCGCTCGGCGCGATCGATGCGGCGCGGCCGGCGATAACACGACGCGCGCCGTAGGTCGCACGAAAGGGGAAATCGGCGCTGCCGCCGTAATTCCGTAATTCGTAATTCCGAATTCCCAGAGGACCTTCCTGCCGCGCAATAAGCACTCCTCCCCTTGCGGAAGTCCTTGAAATACCGCCTCCGCTCTGATTCTAGCGGTTGCGATTGTTGAGAAACTGAATATAGGCCGTCACGAGACCCACGATGGCTGTAATTAGACCGATAGCGGTAATGAACATATTCTGGCTCATCGGGCGCTCCTAACCCCTACCATGCGCTCAATATGCCAAACAAAAGTTAAGATTCTATATATTCGCAAAACGATTTTTTTGCGCGTTTCTTTCCCGCAATGAGGCACCCGCCAATACCGCCCATTACGCCCATTACGGTGACACGCCCCATTACGGTGATGGTGTGGACGGCGCCCGCACCGGCATCTGGCTCAATTGAGAGCTGTGCCAAAATGGTTGTCGTTAGAGCAACCGTTTGAAGGAGCGCCGTCCATGGGAAAGTCTATCACCGATTTGTCGTCTGTCACGACCGTTGGGCTCGATCTGGCCAAGCTTATTTTTCAGGTTCATGGCGTTGACGCCTCGGGGCGGGTGATTTTCGCCAAGGCGATCAAACGCAAGAATCTCCTGGCGTTTTTCGCCTCGCTGCCGCTTTGCCTGGTGGGGCTCGAGGCCTGCGGTTCGGCGCATCACTGGGCGCGCGAGCTGATCAAGCTTGGCCATGACGCGCGGATGATGCCGCCCGCTTATGTCAAGCCTTACGTGCGCCGGCAGAAGAACGACGCGGCGGACGCGGCGGCGATTTGCGAGGCGGTGGCGCGGCCCTCGATGCGGTTCGTGGCCGTGCGCACGGCTGAGAACCAGGCGACGCTGATGCGCCACAAGGCGCGCGAGATGCTGGTTTCGCAACGCACGCAGCTGCTCAACGGGCTGCGCGGCCACCTGGGCGAGATCGGCGTGATCGCGGCGCAGGGGCCCAGACACGCCCGCGAACTGGCCGAGCTGATCGAGGCTTGCGACGAGAGAATCCCGATCGACGTCTGCGCGGCGCTGGCGGAACTCGTCGTTCAGCTGCGCCGGCTCGATGAAGCCGTCGACCGGCTCGACAACACGATCGCCAAAACCGCGCAGGCCGATGCGACGGCGCGCCGACTGATGACGATCCCCGGCATCGGGCCGATCACCGCCTCGGCCATCGCGGCCAGCGTTCCGGATGTGTCGGGCTTCTCGGGGCCCCGCGAGTTCGCCGCCTTTCTCGGCCTGACGCCGAGGCAGAACTCCTCAGGGGGCAAGCAGCGGCTCGGGCGCATCTCGAAGATGGGCAACCGCTATTTGCGCAAACTGCTCGTCGTGGGCGCGCACGCCGTGCTGTTCCATCGCAAGCCGCATACGGACGCGCTGCGCACATGGGCCAAGAGGCTTATCGAGAAGAAGCCCTTCAAGCTTGTCGCCGTGGCGCTCGCCAACAAAATGGCGCGCATCGTCTTCGCAACCCTGAAGGCCGGAGCGAGCTATCGGAGCATTCCGGCGTAACAACCGCCAATAGGGTTCGCGGCCAAGGCTCGAAGAAGGCCAGGCTGCACTGGACGAAGCAAGAGCTTCGCCAGGAGAAGTCAGGGGTGACCAAGAGGTGATGCGCAGGAAAGCGGATTGATCCTGAAGCCCGGTGTACTGTCTGCGCATAACAAGCGCGATACGGTGATGGATGGCGACGGATCAGCGGACAACATCAGGGCCAGCGGAACCTCTCATCTCCGCAGACAAAGGCCGAAGACATGACCGCACCCCCGATCCCAAGCAACACGTCGAAGAGCCCCTTGACCAGCGGGCGCCGTCCAGACATGACA
>JBEKSH010000671.1:0-2832 GCA_049517235.1 Roseiarcus sp.
TCCTCTTCCGCCATGCCGGCGTAATGTTCGATTTCGAGCCGCGCCAGCCGGCCGCCCTCGTCGCGGCACAGCCCGACGAAAGTGACGAGGGCGCCGATATCGGCGCGCCCGCGCGTCAGCGCCGCGGCCTCGGCGGCGGCGTCGAAATCCTCGGCCTGCACCCGTATCGTCGCCATCTTCGCCTACCCGAGCATGATTGCGACTATTTGAAATGCAGCGGTGGGCCGCCTCTCAATGAAACCTTCGCTTTTGAGCCATTGTTCGCATGCAGGCCATTCTTTTCGTCCTCGAAAGTTTGTCCAGGACGCGCCAAGCGCGCCGCCTCCGGCGGTCGCCCGAAGGGCGATCCTTGACAAACTTTCGAGGACGAAAAACGCTTCGCCATGCGAAACAATGAATCACACCCGATCGTTTCGACCAAAATCATCTTCGCCCGCTAGCCGCCGGTCATCGGCGGAAAAAACGCGATCTCGCGCGCTCCGGCGATCCCCGCGTCATGTTTGACATGCGTCCGGTCGATCGCCGCCCGGATGATCTGGGCTTTCTCGAAAGCGTACGCATATTCGTCGCCGCGCCGCGACAGCCAGGCGATCAGTTCGCCGACGGTCGCGACATCGGCGGGCGGCGCGATCTCCTCCTCGGCTTTGCCGATGCGCTCGCGCACCCATGCGAAATAGACGGCCTTCATCGGCGTTCACTCTTCCGCGACATGATCGTAGCTGGCTTTCATATAGTCCCACCCGGTGTAGAGCGTCAGGATCGCCGCGATCCATAGCAGAACGACGCCGATCGTCGCCGACCCCGGCACGACCGCCGCGCCGGCCGGCCCGGCGATCAGAAAGCCGAGCGCGACGAATTGCGCCGCCGTCTTCCATTTGGCGACCGTGCTGACCGGCACCGACACGCGAAGCTCCGCCAGATATTCGCGCAGGCCCGACACCAAGATTTCGCGGCAAAGAATGACGATCGCCGCCCACAGCGACCAACCCGCGATCGTCCTGTCGGCGACCAGCATCAGCAGCGCCGCGGCGACGAGCAATTTGTCGGCGATCGGATCGAGCATGCGGCCGAGCGAGGATTGCTGCGACCAGGCGCGCGCGAGATAGCCGTCGAAAAAATCGGTGATCGCGGCCGCGCAATAGATCGCCAGCGCGGTCCAGCGCGCCCAGAACTCGGCCGGCCAGAACAGGAACGCGACGACGAGCGGCACCGCCGCGAGCCGACCGTAGGTCAGCAGGTTCGGGAGGTTCCAGTTCCGGCGGGAGGTCCGGGTCAAAGCGCTCGCCATCAGGTCTCCAAGAGACATTGTCGGCCGACCCCAGTCAATAGGAGGCGCGCATCGCGGAGCCGCTCGGAAAGCTGGGGATGAATCGTATGCGACGGCGCGGCGGCGGCCGCACTTCGGTTAAGGTCGCGAAAATTTTCACCCCATTGGAGGCTCGCGATGTCCAGCGCCCATGTCGTCGACCATCCTCTGGTCCAACACAAACTCACGCTGATGCGCGACAAGCGGCGCTCGACCAAGGGCTTCCGGCAGCTGCTGAACGAAATCGGCATGTTGCTTTGCTATGAGGTGACGCGCGATCTGCCGATCGAGATGGTCGACGTCGAGACGCCGCTCGGGATGGCCAGGGCGCCGATGATCGCCGGCAAGAAGCTGGTGTTCGCGCCGATCCTGCGCGCCGGGGTCGGCTTTCTCGACGGCATGCTCGAATTGGTGCCCTCGGCCCGCGTCGCGCATATCGGCCTCTACCGCAATCCGGAAACGCTGGAGGCCGTCGAATATTATTTCAAGGCGCCCGCCGATGTCGCGGAGCGGCTGGTCGTGGTGATGGACCCGATGCTGGCGACCGGCAATTCGGCGATCGCGGCGATCGACCGGCTTAAAGACCGCGGCGTCAAGGACATCCGCTTCGTCTGCCTGCTCGCCGCCCCCGAAGGCGTCGCGCGCCTCAACGCGGCGCATCCGGACGTCGGCATATGGACGGCGGCGATCGACGAGCGCCTCAACGACCACGGCTATATCGTGCCGGGGCTCGGCGACGCCGGCGACCGCATGTTCGGGACGAAGTGAGCGGCGGGCGAGGGCGAGGTCACTTGCGCGACAAGACCCATATCGGAAAGCTCCGCCTCTCGCCAAAAAGTCGCCGCATGGGACGACGATTTCCTGGCAAGCCTCATCGCCGCGTGATTCCTTCACCCGATTCCCCCGCGATGCTCGACGACAATGTCGCTCTCCTGCGGCGCTATTTCTTTTCGCCCAAATAGGCGGCGAGGCGCAGTTCGATCTCGTCGGCCAATGACTTGGCTAACCTGATCTCGACGTCGCGTTGCGCGCGCATGTCGGCGAAAGAGTCGTACGTAACGTCATAGGTGCCCACCGCCGTCGCCGTACCGCTCACGATCGCCTCTCCCCCTCCCGCGGGCGTCAGCTTGTACGTGGCGGTCCCCGTCACCGTGGTCGCGTTCGCCACCTGAATCTGCGAACTGACGGTTGGCGTCCCGGCCTCGACCGCCGTCGTAACGGTGAGCCGATATTTAGGCTCCGGGGTTTCGCCCGTGCCATTGAGGTCGGCGATCAAATCGTTGCCGAGATAATGGCCGATTCGATCCTTGATCGGCTGAACCGCGATCGCCCGCATTTCGGCGGTCAGGCCGGGATGGGCGGCCTCGCCATAGAGCGGTTGAAAGCAGCCCCCCACGGGAAGCGCGAGCGACAGAATGGCGAAACGCCGCCAACTCTTCCTTAGCGGCCGATTCCCGCTAAGCGAATTGATCTCAGATAGCGACACAGACAATCCTCCGGCGCACGACAACAACCTTCCTGGGCGA
>JBEKSH010000672.1:0-2829 GCA_049517235.1 Roseiarcus sp.
GGCCTGCTCGACGCCGACGTGTTCGGCCCCTCGGCGCCGCGCCTGTTCGGCCTCAACGACAAGCCCAAAGTCGAACAATCCCTTCTGGTTCCGCCCGTCGCCTATGGCGTCAAGGTGATCTCGATCGGCCTGATGATCGACGAGGAGGCGCCGGTCGTCTGGCGCGGCCCGATGGTGATGTCTGCGGTGACCCAATTGCTGCGCGAAGTTGCGTGGGGCGAACTCGATTGCCTGGTGGTGGACATGCCGCCGGGCACGGGCGACGTTCAATTGACCATGGCGCAGAGCGCGCCGCTGGCCGGCGCCATTATCGTTTCGACGCCGCAGGACCTCGCGTTGATCGACGCCCGACGCGGCATAGCGATGTTCGAGAAAGTGAAGATTCCGGTATTGGGGATCATCGAGAACATGAGCTATTTCATCTGCCCGCATTGCCAGGGGCGCAGCGATATTTTCGCGCATGGCGGCGCGCGACTGGAAGCCGAAAAGCGCGGCGTCGCCTTCCTCGGCGAAGTGCCGCTCGATTTGCAAATTCGCGAAACCTCCGACGCGGGCCATCCGATCGTCGCCGCCGCGCCCGACGGCCCGCACGCGCGGGTCTTTCGGGCGATTGCGCGCGCGGTGATTGACAGGCTCGATGCGCCCGTCTTGCGCGCCGCGCCAAAAATCGTGATCGGCTGAGGGGCGGCCATGAGCGAGGAGATCGCCGGCAAGCAAGCCGAGCCCTGGCCGACCCAGTTGCGGCTGACCGACGAGGGCCGGCTGCTGACGATCACCTTCGATTCGGGCGAAGTCTTCGCGCTTTCGAGCCGGCGCCTGCGCGTCGCCACGCCGAGCGCCGAGGCCAGGCGCCTTTCGCCAGCCGAGCGCGAGGCGCAGGTCGGCGGCCGACAGGTCAAGATCGTCGAGATCGAGCAGGTCGGCAATTACGCGATACGGCCGACGTTCGATGACGGGCATTCGACCGGGATATTCACCTGGGTATATCTTGCGCAACTCGGGCGAGAGGCGAAGTGAGGGCGTGAGGCGCGCGGTTGCGCGCCGCGCGTCGAATTCGTCGTAGAGACAGGCGGCGACGCCAGCGTCGCGATGAGGTGAGACAAATGATGAGTCCTGAACAATGCAAGATGGCGCGAGCGGGCCTGTCGATCGGCGTCCGCGAGCTGGCGGAATCCGCGCGCGTGTCGATCGGCACGGTCAGTCGCTTCGAAGCCGGCCAAGGCGTGCCGGACATGACTGTCGGACTGTTCCAGAAAGCGCTCGAACGGGCGGGAGCCGAGTTCGTCTCGGAGGGAGACGACACCGGCGTGTGGCTGCGCAGGAGCGCCAAGGCCGTCGAGACCATTCCGATCGAGCAACTCAGCGCCCAGAATGATGAGTGACCCGCGGTTGAGGCGAGCGGTAAGCGGCGGTGAGCGACTATCGACTTGGGCTCCCGCCTGCTCCCGAGCGCGCGGCGCGCCGTTGGGACCGCGAGCGTCCCGCTCGCTCTTCACGCCTCCGAAATCGAGGGGAATCGCCCGTCGCGGACCGATCGTCGCTGCACAAGCGGGACACCCGGCGGTCCCAAAGCGGCGTCTACACCGGCGATAGATAGTGAACGGTCAGGCCGGCGACCAGGTCTTTCACCTTGGCGCCGTAGGCGGCCATATGGGGGGCGACGGCATGCGCCTTCAATGCCTCGGCGGTCTCCCAGGTCTCCAAAACAACAAAAGTGTCGGCGCCCACCTTCGCCTGGCGCGATCCAAACCCCTCCGCGTCCACCGTGGGCCCATATTCGATGCAGCCTTGCTCGGCGCGCACGCTCGGGACGACGGCCCGAAAGGCGGTCAGCAGTTCCTCCCGGCGTCCGGGCTTGGCGGTGACGATCGCAACGACCCGGATCATGTTCCTCTCCGGTTGGGCGGTTCCTTCGGCGGCGCGTTCGGCGCCGCCGCAACTCTTGCATGCTCGCACGGGTCAACAAAAATCGCCAGCGCGCAAGAGACGTTTACGCAGCGCCCGGCCTCGCCTCCCCCGCCTTGTAGGTCGCGCTGATCTTGTCGCTGACCGTATCGCGCAGGCAATTGAAATAGCGCCCGCAGCCCGACGTATGGCGCCAGCGCTCGGCATGGAGGCCTTTGTCGTTGGCGCGCCAATAAAGGAACGCGCTCCATTCGTCGTCGCTCGCGGCGGCCGGGCTGGCTGGGCGCGCCAGATGCGCCTCGCCCCCGTATTTGAATTCGACTTCCGGGCGCTCCATTTCGCAATAGGGACAGCGGATCAGTAGCATGTGGTCTTTTCCTAATGCGCCACCGCCGCCGCTGCCGCCTCGTTGATGAGGCCGCCGGTGCGGAAGCGGTCGAGGGAAAACGGCGCGCCGATCGGATGGGGCTCGCCGGTCGCCACCTGATGGGCGAACACATGACCCGACCCCGGCGTCGCCTTGAAGCCGCCCGTTCCCCAGCCGCAATTGACGAACAGGCCGGGCACGGGCGTCCGAGAGATGATCGGCGAGCGGTCCGGCGTCGTGTCGACGATGCCGCCCCAGTTGCGCATCATGCGCAGGCGCGAGACGGTCGGGAACATTTCGCAGATCGCCTCCAGCGTCTGCGTGGCGATATGCAGGCCGCCGGTCTGGCTGTAGGACGTATAGGCGTCCATCCCCGCGCCGATCACCAGTTCGCCCTTGTCCGACTGCGACATATAGGCGTGGATGGTGTTGGACATGACGACGCAGGGCATCACCGGCTTGACCGGTTCGGAGACCAGCGCCTGCAGCGGGAACGATTCAAGCGGCATCCGGACCCCGGCCATCGCCATGATGACGCTGGTGGCGCCGGCGGCGAC
>JBEKSH010000673.1:0-2827 GCA_049517235.1 Roseiarcus sp.
GGCCCTGGCGAGATCGAACAGCCGCCCGTCCCAGGCGGGAATCTGGACGCCCTAGTAGCCGAGCGACGCCGCCCATATGCAGATCGCGATGACCGAAATGAACGGGGCGGCGTCGCCCGCGAATTGCGCCAGAAAAATCGCCGGTCCCTTGACGTTCGCGCTCATGCGTTTCCTCTCCATGCAGCTTTGTTGTCGCCGCGCTCATGGGTGTCCGGCGCGCTCGGGCCCCCATCAAATCCGATTTTCGTTGGATCCGCCAGCGGTTCGCGCCCGCGTCAAGGGACCAGCCCGGCGCGGCGGGAGGGGTCGCGCGCGTCGGCGACATGAAAACGTGTCGAATCGCCTGCCGGATCGGCGGCGGACTCGGCAATTCCCGTCGCTCCAGGCCGCCGGTCCGCGCCGTCGGCCCCGTGGGCGTCACATCTTGCCGAGCGTGCGCATCAGTTCGGCGATCTTCTGGCGCTGCTCGTCGCGATCGCCGGCGACGATCGCGTGCTCGACGCAATGGGCGATGTGATCCTTGAGGACCTCTTCCTCGACCCGCTTCAACGCCGCGCGCACCGCCGAGACCTGGGTGATCACGTCGATGCAGTAGCGGTCCTCATCGACCATCCGCAGCAAGCCGCGCACTTGCCCCTCGATGCGCTTGAGGCGCTTTGAGCAGGATGTCTTGACGGCTGGCCGCATGCTTGCGTATACCCCATCAGGGTATAGACGACAAGGCCCGCGCGCAACCTTTCAGGGCGTCGCCGCGAGGCGGAGATCGGCATGACGCACACCGCCCACGAGCATCGCGACGACGTCGACGCCACGCGCCATCATCGGCCGGGCGGCGGTGAAACCGTCAAGGATCCGGTTTGCGGCATGGACGTCGATCCCGCCGCCTCGAAACACCGCGCCGAATACGGCGGCAAGAGCTTCCATTTCTGCTCCGCCGGCTGCAAAGCGAAGTTCGAGGCCGACCCGGCCCGTTACGCGGCGGACGGCGGGCCGGCGGTGGACGCCGCGCCCAAAGGTGCGATCTACACCTGCCCGATGCACCCCGAGGTGCGCCAGATCGGCCCCGGCGCGTGTCCGATCTGCGGCATGGCGCTGGAGCCGCTGCACGTCGCGGCGGAAGCCGGAGCGAACCCCGAACTCGCCGACATGACGCGGCGATTCTGGTTCGGCCTCGCCTTTGCGGCGCCGCTGTTCGTCATCGAGATGGGCGGGCATCTGTTCGGCTGGCGTCACCTCGCCTCGCCGACGGCCCTGGCCTGGATCGAATTCGCGCTGGCGACGCCGGCGACGCTCGGGGCCGGCTGGCCGATCTTCACGCGTGGCTGGCGTTCGCTGGTCACCCGCAACCTCAACATGTTCACGCTGATCGCAATGGGAACCGGCGTCGCCTGGGCCTACAGCGTCGTGGCGACGGCGGCGCCAAGCCTGTTCCCGGCCGCTTTCCGCGCGGACGGCGGCGTCGCGGTCTATTTCGAGGCGGCGGCCTCGATCACGGTTCTCGTGCTGCTCGGCCAGGTTCTCGAGCTGCGCGCCCGCGAGCGGACTTCCGGGGCGATCCGCGCTCTGCTCGATCTCGCGCCCAAGACGGCGCGGCGGTTGAACGCGGACGGCGGCGAACAGGAGATTCCGCTCGAACTTGTCGTCGTCGGCGACCGTTTGCGCGTGCGGCCCGGCGAGAAGGCGCCGGTCGACGGCACGGTGCTCGAGGGCCGTTCGGCGCTCGACGAGTCGATGGTGACGGGTGAGTCGATGCCGGTGACCAAGGGCGCCGGCGACAAGGTGATCGGCGGCACGCTGAATCAGTCCGGCGCGCTGGTGATCCGCGCCGACAAGGTCGGCCGCGACACGATGCTCGCCCGCATCGTGCAGATGGTGGCGCAGGCGCAACGCTCGCGCGCGCCGATCCAGCGCCTTGCCGACCGCGTCGCCGGCTGGTTCGTGCCGCTGGTCATCGGCGTGGCGCTCCTCGCCTTCGCCGCCTGGGCGACGTTCGGGCCGGAGCCGCGCTTCGCCTATGGGTTGGTCGCGGCGGTCTCTGTGCTGATCATCGCCTGCCCTTGCGCGCTCGGCCTGGCGACGCCGATGTCGATCATGGTTGGAGTCGGACGCGGCGCCGGGCTCGGCGTGCTGATCAAGAACGCCGAGGCGCTGGAGCGCCTCGAAAAGGTCGACACGCTGGTGGTCGACAAGACCGGCACGCTGACCGAGGGCCGCCCGTCGGTGACGGAAATCGTCCCGGCCGAAGGCTTCGCCGCCGACGAGGCGCTGCGGCTCGCGGCGGGCGTCGAGCGCGCCTCCGAGCATCCGCTCGGGCGCGCGGTGGTCGCGGCGGCGGAGGCGAAGGGCCTCGCGGCGCCGGCGGTGCGGGATTTCGACGCGCCGGCCGGCAAAGGCGCGCGGGGCGTCGTCGACGGCCGCCGCGTTGTTCTGGGCAGCGCGGCTTTCCTGAACGAAGAGGGCGTCGACACGGCTCCCCTCGCCGCAAGGGCGGAGCAATTGCGCCGCGACGGCGCCACCGTCATTTTCGCCGGCGTCGACGGCCGGCTGGCCGGCGTCCTGGCTGTCGCCGATCCGGTCAAGGCGACGACGCCCGCGGCGCTGGCGGCGCTGGGCAAGGAAGGCGTCCGCGTCGTGATGCTGACCGGCGACAACCGCGCCACCGCCGCGGCCGTCGCGCGGCGGCTCGGCATCCTGGATATCGAGGCGGAAGTGCTTCCGGAAGGCAAAGGCGCCGTCGTCGACAGGTTGAAGCGCGAGGGCCGCGTGGTCGCCGTCGCCGGCGACGGGGTCAACGACGCGCCGGCGCTCGCGGCGGCGGATGTCGGCA
>JBEKSH010000674.1:0-2825 GCA_049517235.1 Roseiarcus sp.
CGCCGGACATAAAGACGCTGAACGCGAGTCTCAGGTTGCTGAGCACTTCCAGGTGGAACGCCTCCAGCTCCGCCGCCCCTTGCTTCGAGAAGGCAAGCTTGCGCTTGATCTTCTTTGCGGCGAGCTCCATCAGGTTCTTGTCGATGATGTCGCTGATATGCTCGAGGTTGATGGAGAACGAGATAATCTCCATCGCACGGTGGCCGTCCCGTTCGTCGAGGCTCTCCCGCGTGAGCCGGATCACGTAGAGCTTCACCGCCTCATCGAGCCGGTCCACGGCATTGTCCATGCGGCCGATTTCGGCGACGAGCTGGCGGTCGTCGGTGACCAGGGCCGTCATCGACTGGCGCAGCATGGTCTCGACGATGTCGCCGAGATGGAGGACCTCGCGCGCCGCGCAGACGAGCGCGACCGATGGCGTGCCGAGGGCCGTCTCGTCGAGATGGAGCGGCGCCGACATGTCATTGGGTTTCGCCCGCTCGGGCAGGAGGCGCGTCAGCAACGATGCCAGACCGCCCAGCGGCAGAATGAAGATCAGCGCCAGCGCCAGATTGAATGCCGTGTGGAAGTCCGCGGCCATGCGGGAGGGATTGGGCTCGAGACGGGCGAGCGCGTCGGCGATAGGGTGCAGAAACGGCAGGGCAAGGCCGCAGCCGACTAGACGATTGAGAAGATTCCCGAGAGGCAGCCGGCGGCTTGCCGGGTTGCCGCCGTGACTCCCCTCGACGAGGGGATTGATCGCGCTCCCGAGATTGGCGCCGAGGATCAACGCAAGCGCCGCGACCGGTGTGAGGAAGCCAGAGTAGGCCAGCGACATCACCAGCAGCACGACCGTCACGCTCGAATGCGCGGCCCAGGTCAGTGCCGCGGCCATCAGCACGCAGAGGATGGAGTCGCCCGTGATCGCGGCGAGCAGCGTTCGAACGGCCGGCGCGTCCTCCGCTGGCGCCAGCGTGTCGAACAAAATGTGCAGCGCGAGGAGCATCAGCCCGATGCCGATCGCCACGCGGCCGAGATCGCGCGTGCGCGTCTGACTGCTGCGCCTGAACGCGGTCACGCCGACCAGGAAGAGAAGCGGGGCGACCGCCGCGACATTGAACGACAGGACCTGGACGATCAGCGTCGTGCCGACATTCGCCCCTAGCATGATTGCCAGCGCGGGGACGAGATCAACGGCGCCGCCGGTGACGAAGGACACGGTCATCAGCCCGGTTGCCGTGCTGCTTTGCAGGAGCGCCGTGACGAAGATGCCCGCGGCAAAGGCGAGGAAGCGGTTGCGCAGCGCGGTCCCCAGGAAGCGCCGCAGATCGGAGCCGAAGGCACGGACGATCCCGCTGTGGACCATGTGAAGGCCCCACAGCAGCAGCGCCACGCCGCCCATGAGATCGAGGAGGATCATGCTTCCCAACCTATCCTCCCTCGCTCAGATCTCGAAGGCCGGCAGCAATGGGAGCGTTGTCACCCCGAGCGGCGGCTCGACCTGATCAGCTACGCCCGTCGGATCGTGCTTCGGACGAGGACTCGCCGTTAGGACTTACCAGACTGTCCTCGAGTTCCACCAGCCTCGCGAGCAGCGGGACCAATCCAGGCTCCTCGACAAGCCTGACCGCCTCCGTGTCGATACCCAAGCCAGGGTTCGTTCCCGCTTCTCGGGCCACTTCTTGAGCTGCTCTTTCACCCGCAAGAGGTAGACCTCGACCGTCGCGACCCGGGCGACGTCCCACAGTCAGTCCACTGCCGACGACCATAACCAACTCACCGCTTGGTCGCTCAGAACATATGGCCCGCCCCGTCTGCAAGTGATTTTGTCGAGTACGCCTTTTTCAGTCTGCTTCAACGTATCGGGCCTCAGGCTTTGGTCCCCGGCCAAGATGGAGATACGCGCGTCCCGATCCTCATAAAGACTTCGGCGTCGAGCGCCATTTCTGAGCTCAGGGTTCCAGGACGCCGTTCGACTGTCAGGCCATCTCGCTTCCACCTCTCGCAAACATCGTCAGCCAATCAACGCTTCCATCGCGCTGTCAGATCGATAGCTATGCCGCCATTGTCGCCTCCTTGGCGGCAAATTGTTGACCGTGGCGCAGAACCGCCCAGGATATGCGTGCCAGCTTGTTGGCGAACGCCACGACGGCGACATTCGGATGGACACGGGCGAGCGGCGACTTGGCCCATCGCCCCAGAGGCGTGTTCCGTTCCGCCACATGAGGCAACGCGGCGCGCGCTCCATGGATCAACAATTTCCGAAGATACTTGTTGCCCCGCTTGCTGATGCCCATCAGCCGCGGCTTGCCGCCGGTTGTCCATTGACGGGGGACAAGACCCAGCCATGCCGCCAGGTCACGACCATGCTCGAAGGTCTCGGCTTTGCCGATTGCCGCGATCAACGCCGTCGCGATCATGACGCCGACCCCCGGGATTGTGGTCAATCGCAACGCGTCTGCATCTTCTTTGACAAAGGCGACGAACTCCGCCTCGAACGCGGCGATCCGCCGATCGAGCTCCTGCCATTGCGCCTGCATGTCGGCGACCAGCATGCGCATCCGTGCGGTCAAGGCGCTACCGTCTTGTTCGCCCATCAGCGCGACGAGAAAGCGTTCGAGTTTGCGCTTGCCTTGAGGCGCGACGATCCCCCGCTCCAGCAGGATTGCGCGTAACTGGTTGATCAGAGCTGTTCGCTCGCCCACCAGGCGATCCCTGGATCGGTGCAGCGTCTGCATATCGAGCTGCGCCTGTGCCTTCACTTCCACGAAACGCATGGTCGGCCGCGTCGCCGCTTCGGCGACGCCCTCAGCGTCACGATCGTCGTTCTTCTGCGCCTTCCGCCG
>JBEKSH010000675.1:0-2822 GCA_049517235.1 Roseiarcus sp.
GAACCCGCTAGAAGCCGGGCGGCGTCGAAGGTCCTCCTCAAATCAAAGGCTTCTGGATGATTCAACCGCCCGAGCCGAAGCGAATTCTCGTCACGGGGGGCGCCGGCTTCATCGGCTCGGCGCTCGTTCGCCGCCTCGCCGGCCAAACCCCGCATCGCGTTTGCGTCTACGACAAGCTGACCTATGCGGGAAATCTGGCCTCGCTCGCCCCCGTCGCGCGGAACCCGCGCTTCCAGTTCATCAAGGGCGACATATGCGACGCGGCGGCGGTCGCCGACGTGTTCCGCCGGTTCCGGCCCGATGTGGTGATGCATTTGGCCGCCGAGAGCCATGTCGACCGCTCGATCGAAGGCCCCGGCGCCTTCATCCAGACCAATGTGGTGGGCACCTACGTGCTGCTTGACGCCGCGCATCAGCACTGGCGGAATTTGAGCGGGCCGGCGCGCGACGGTTTCCGTTTCCACCACATCTCGACCGACGAGGTGTTCGGCTCGCTCGGACCCGAAGGCCTGTTCCGCGAGGATACGCCCTATGCGCCGAACTCGCCCTATTCGGCGTCGAAGGCCGGATCGGATCATCTGGTGCGCGCCTGGCGCCACACCTACGGATTGCCGACGATCGCCACCAACTGCTCCAACAATTACGGGCCCTATCACTTTCCCGAAAAACTGATCCCGTTGACGATCCTCAACGCGCTGGAGCGCAAGTCCCTGCCGGTCTACGGCCGCGGCGAAAACGTTCGCGACTGGCTGTTCGTCGAGGACCATGTCGAGGCGCTGCTTTGCGTGATCGAAAAGGGGCGCGTCGGCGAGAGCTACAATGTCGGCGGCGTCAGCGAGCGGCGCAATATCGACGTGGTGAACATGATTTGCGACCTTGTCGACGAGATGTCGCCCGACGCCGGCCAGCCGCCGCGCCGGGCGCTGATAACCTATGTTCAGGATCGCCCCGGCCATGACCTGCGCTACGCGATCGACTGCTCCAAGATCCGGATCGAACTTGGCTGGCGCCCGCGCGAAACCTTCGAATCCGGCTTGCGCAAGACGGTTCGTTGGTATCTCGACAACCGGCCATGGTGGCAGGCGATCCGCGCGGGAACCTATGGGGGTCAACGCCTGGGCGTCGCAGTCGAACGCCTGGGCGTCGAAGTCTAAAGCACGATCCCGAAAATTGCAGGATTTTTATTAAGAAGATCAGTCGTTCGATCGTGATGGTGTAGACGGCACCCGCACCGGCGTCCGGCTCGAAAGAGCGCTACGCCGAGATGGTTGCAGTTAGGGCAACCGTTTGAAGGAGCGCGATCCATGGGAAAGTCTATTGCCGATTTGTCTTCTGTCACCACCGTTGGTGTTGATCTGGCCAAGCTCGCGTTTCAGGTTCACGGCGTCGACGCCTCGGGGCGCGTAGTCGAAGAGACGGCGTTGGCCGGCCTAAAGATCATCACCCCGCGCAAGCTGGGCGACCATCGCGGCTTCTTTTCCGAAACCTACAATCGCCGGGCCTTCGCCGCGGCGGGCGTCGACCTGCAATTCGTGCAGGACAATCATTCTGTCTCGGCGCAGGCCGGCACGTTGCGCGGCCTGCATTTTCAGACGCCGCCCTTCGCGCAGGACAAGCTCGTGCGCGTCACGCGCGGCGCCGTCCTCGACGTCGCGGTGGATTTGCGGACCTCGTCGGCGACTTTCGGCCGCCATGTCGCCGTCGCGCTTTCCGCCGAGAATTGGCGGCAGATGCTGATTCCGGCCGGTTTCGCGCATGGATTTTGCACGCTCGAGCCCAACACCGAGGTCTTCTACAAGGTCACCAATTACTATTCGGCGGCGCACGACAAGGGCCTGGCGTGGGACGACCCGGCCCTGGGCATCGCCTGGCCGGTCGCCGCGGAGCGCGCCATTCTCTCCGAAAAGGATCGCAAGCAGCCTTTATTGCGCGATTTGCCGGCGATCTTTGAATGACGGGCTGCGAAGCATGAAGCTTGTCGTGACCGGCCGGCACGGCCAGGTCGCCAGGGCGCTGGTCGAGCGCGGCCGGAGCGCCGGCGTCGAGGTGGTTTGCCTCGCCCGCCCCGAGGTCGACCTCACGGAGCCCGACCTTGTCGCGCGCGCGATCGAGGCGACGCGCGGCGACGTCGTGATCAACGCCGCCGCCTACACCGCGGTGGACAAGGCGGAGGCCGAGCCGGACCTGGCGATGCGGGTGAACGGCGAGGGGGCGCGCGCCGTCGCCGCGGCGGCGGCCAGGACCGGGCGCCCGGTAGTGCAGATTTCGACCGACTATGTGTTCGACGGCGTCCTCGATCGGCCCTATTGCGAAGACGATCCGGTCGGCCCGCTTGGCGTTTATGGCCGCACCAAGCTCGCCGGCGAAACCGCGGTCGCCGCCGCCAACGCGCGTCACGTCATCGCCCGCACCGCATGGGTCTATAGTCCTTTCGGGCATAATTTTCTCAAGACCATGCTGCGCCTCGGCCTGACGCGCGACGAGGTCGGCGTCGTCGCGGACCAGTGGGGAGCGCCGACCAGCGCGCTCGACCTCGCCGACGCGCTGATCGCCATGGCGCGCCGGCTGGTCGGCGAGCCCGACAACGCCAGCCTTTACGGCGCATTCCATGCGACGGGATCGCTTTATACGAGCTGGGCCGGGTTCGCGGCGGCGATTTTCGCGCAGGCGGCGATGCTTGGGCGCCGGCCGGTCGCCGTGACCCCGATTTCGACCGCGCAATATCCGACGCCGGCGGCGCGGCCGGCCAACTCACGGCTTGACGCCGGCAAATTGCATCGCGTCTACGGCCTCGCCTTGCCGGAATGGCGCAGCTCGGCGCA
>JBEKSH010000676.1:0-2819 GCA_049517235.1 Roseiarcus sp.
TGTCTGCTCCCTTTTACCTTCCGCGCCGGAGCGTCATTTCGGTAGATGTAGACCGCGCTGCGCGATAAGATTGCGTTGGATTTCGTTAGTGCCGATGCTGATCACCCACATCAGCGAATGGCGCAGGCCTTGTTCAAAGCGACCATTGTCGATAGCTCCCGCCACGTGTTCCGATAGGGTCGCGCGCCTGCCAAGAATATCGAGCGCCGCTTCACCAAACCGCTCGATCAGCTCGCCGGAAAACACTTTGCTGATTGCGGCATATTCCGGCGGGGTAATCCCGTCGAGAGCGAGCTCGGCGCAGGACATCATCAAACGCCGCCCAACCTCAATCTCGCATGCGAGCATTGCGATGCGATCGCGCACGACGGGATCCTCGCTCAGTGGCGCCTTTCCATCGACCGACGCCTTCACATGCCGACACAATTGGCCGAAGGCATGCGCGACCTTTAAGACTATGCCGCCGCCAACGAGACCGCGCTCAAAAGCCAAAGCGCCGGTCAGCACTTTCCATCCGCCGTTCACCTCGCCGATAAGTGCGTCTGCAGGAAGCCGAACGTTATCGTAGAAAATATTGGCGAAGGTGCCGTCGTACATCGTTTGCGCGGGCCGTATCGTGATGCCGGGTGAATTCATTGGCACGATGAACATGCTTAAGCCGGCGTGTCTCGGCCTAGCATTCGGGTCAGTGCGCGCGGCGAGAAACATGTATTTCCCCCACCACGTTGTAGTCCAAATTTTCTGGCCGTTGATGATCCACTCATCGCCATCGCGCGTTGCACTGGTACGCATGGATGCGAGATCAGAGCCGGCTTCCGGTTCGCTGTAGCCCATGCCGTACATAGCTTCGCCCTGCAGAATCTCGGGCAGATACTTACGCTGCTGTTCGGGGGTACCAAACATCATTAGAGCGTTGGACTGAATCGCAGCGCCGATCCTGGGCGCCTCGCCGCGCTCCATCACTTCGATAAATGCAAGTTGCTCCTGCGGCGGGCGTGCGTGGCCTCCGAACTCGCGCGGCCAACCGAGGCCTATCCAGCCAGTCTTGCCTATGTCCTTCGCAAAATCCGAATCGAACTCACGCTTCGCGAAGGGCTGCGCGTCAAACGCAGCCTTGCGGTCGCCGGACCAGTGCTTCTTGAGCCACCGGCGGACCTCTTCGCGCAAGTCGTTGCCGGTCCGGCCGAGGTCATATTGGGGAAGGGGAGCGCCAGCGCCGTCAAGGAGGAACGATGCGATCTCCCGCCGCGCGTGGGTGGTGCCACCGAGCGCGACCGTATCGAGGTGAACGCTTTTGAAATGGCGAGGCGCCTCGTGCTCTTCAGCATAACCGATGGCGCCAAACGTATGCTGGGTTTCAAGAGATGTTTGCCGGAGCGCATTCCCGGCGAACGCGAGGGCGGCGTTGACAAAATATCGCCAGTTCGGGTCGCGCCGATCGTGCTGGGCCGCAGCATGATCGAGCGCCAATCGCACGCCCTCGAGCGCGATGAGACAATTGGCGAGCTTGTGTTGGATCGCCTGAAAACGACCTATGGGCTGACCGAATTGATGCCGATCTTTGGCATAATCAACCGCCAGTTCGAACGCCCGGCGAGCGGCGCCATGCGCTCGCGACATCAAAGCGAGTTTGGCACCGAGGAGAAGATCGTTAATTGCGGAGCGTGAAATTTTGATAAGAAGCGCGCATACCGAATCGAGCCTTACCTCATACAGGCCCCAGGCGCCCATGGATCGCGTCGGCACAAGCTGGACGCCTGGCGAACCGATTTCGACGATGGCCAAAGCCGGTCGGTTGTCTACCGCTACGACGAGGTGGGTGCAGCTGGCGGCGACTTCAACGAACCGGAGCAGGCCTTTCGCTGCACGCGATGTGACCGTCACAGCCCCCGCGCCGGCATCGGGATCGAACGCCCCGAAAGAAAAGACGATCCGCGCCGATCCGCCGTGCATGCGCTGCAGCAGTTGGTCGGCAGTTCTCGACCGAGCAGCGATAGGAAACAACGCAAGGTTCGACAAAGCAGCGGACCACATCGGCGCCGGGCATGAGGCGCGCCCCAACTCGTCCATGACAATTGCAATTTCGCGGAGACCACCTTCGCTAAAATCACATCCAAGCGATGCGATGCCCAGTGGGACAAGCTTCTCCCAGATCGCAGAGATTTCAGCCGGAACTGTCGATCGCTTGACGGCATGCTCGGGCGGCCAGTTTTGGTTCAAGAACCCTCGGACGGATGTACGCAACATTGCGCGAATTTCGTCGCTGGGCAGTTCAATAGCGTCCATATTTCTGTTTCCCACCCCCCGCGCGGGCCTGGTTCGGTCAAGCGCGAACGGCCTGCGTCCAAGCCGTGCGGCAAACCTCTCAATCAAATGGCGTGCGCGGCATTCTCCAGAACCCTTTCCCACCGTTCACAAGACGCCAACAACGCCTCCTTCAATCAACGATTCTATTTCTTGATCCGACTTGCCGAGCACGTCCTTCAGCACTTGCTTCGTGTCCTCACCCAGTCGCGGCAACTTCTGCCTGGCGACCATCCTGCTTCGCGAAAGCTGATACGCCGGGTTGGCGACCTTGAACCCTTCGCCATTGCTGGAAAGCCCCGTCAGAAGTTTGCGAGTTTCAATTTGAGGGTCGCCGAGAGCATCGCCGACGGTACGGTATCTGGCGCACGGAACGCCGGCGCTCATCAGCGTCCTCTCACATTCCTTACCACTGCGCCTCGAGGTCCAGGATTCGATGATCTCTAGCAACGCCTGCCAGTTAGCTTCCTTCGAACGTACAGTCGCAAAGCGAGGATCGGTTTTGCCTTGCGGAT
>JBEKSH010000677.1:0-2814 GCA_049517235.1 Roseiarcus sp.
CGACTTTGCCGCAGAGGGACGCCTCATCGACATGTCGACGAGGCGCGGCGACGAAGGGATAAAGGTTCTCGACGAGCTTGTTCGAGAGAGGCGCGTCGATCTGGTTCTGCAGATCGGCTCCCCGCCGGCCTATGCGCAACTGCCCTATCTGAAAGAGATGCATCCGGGCCTGCCTATCGTCGACACGCTTTACATCAAGGCCGCCCACGCCTTGAGCTACTGTCTGGTCGAGGCCTGTTTCGACGGCGTCATCGTCGAAAGCCGCGATATGCGTGACTTTGTCGTCAGCGCCTCGGCAAAGCCCGATCCCTGCGTCCGCATCGTCGAAAACGGGGTCGATCTCAGTCGATTCATTCCTTCAACGCGCGAGGTCCGCGATCGTATTGTCGTCGGATTTATCGGGCGGATGGCGCCGGAAAAGAATCCGCTAGCCTTCGTCGAACTTGCCGAACGGCTTCACGCGAAGCTCCCGGCCGCGTCCTGGCGGATGTCTGGCGAAGGTCCTATGGACAGCGCGGTGCGCGAGCGCGTCGCGGCGGCGAGCCGCGCCGGCGTGGCGATTAGCTTCGAGGGTCACCTGGGCCGGCCCGAAGTTGGCTATGCTCAAATCGATGTGCTGATTGTGCCGTCGTCAAAGGCGGAAGGACGTCCTAACGTGGTCATGGAGGCCAATGCGTGCGGGGTCCCAGTGATCGGAGCGCCGGCCGGCGCCATTCCAGAGCTGATCGAAGAGGGCCGCAACGGTTTCGTGCTGCGGCCCAGCGAGTTCGGCCGCATTGGCGACCTCCTGGCGGGATGGATGTCCGACCCGGCGTCTCTGGACCGCCTCCGCAAGACGTCGCGCGAGGTCGCTGAAGCCCGCTTTGACGCGGTCAAGATGTTCGACGCCTATGAGGCGGCGTTTCAAGCGTTTGCGTCGCATTCCGCATAAAACCGCGCCGGCGCCGCCATCCGGTCGGGGCGCGGACGCCAAAGTCCGTTGCGCCATCGAAATACACGAAGTCGGCTCCCATGCGAACGCATGGGACGGCAAGAGTCCTGCGGGCCGGGTCAACGCGATATCTTCACATCGAATCGGTAGTGCTGCGAAGATAAATCGACGCTCTCACCCAGAAAGTAGAATTCGCACCGTAGCCCCAAATCCGCGCAGATTTTTCGAATAAACGATTCATCCCACCATGTGCCGAGAGAATCTCGTCTGCGGAGTCTGTAGTAAATATATCTTATTTTTTTCTTTAAACTATTGAAAAATCTATTCTTTTGGCCTATATTTGGAATTCCGCAGGCAAATATCACAACGTTATCAGTTGATAGCTTCAATAAATTTTCCAACAAGGGTCTAAGCTCTTGCGTGCTAAAGTATTGTAACGCCCTGTTGATTAACACCTTGGTGAACTGTTTTTGGCGTTCCAACCGAAGAAAATCGATGTCCAATGCGTTGGCGCGCAAATAGGTGACGTTGTCCGGTCGATGGACGCGATTCGCGGTCTGCAACAAGGGTTCTGAAAAATCGATCCCGACGACCTGGCGACAGCGTTTGGCAAGTTCCGCCGTAAAGACGCCATTGCCGCAGCAGACATCCAGAAGGGCGTCGTCCTCGCCAAGCGCCATTCGATCGGCAATGCGGGATGTGACCTGCTGGAACTCAAGCTCCGAATAAGGCTTGCCATTTACCGTCAACTCGACTTGCTTGAGATATTCCCCCTCGCCAAATGAAGTGGGACGGCGCACCCAATAAGCTTCCCAATTCGTCATCCGTGTTCCCTTTTGCTCATATCTGGCGGAACCTCCGCTTGGCCCGCGGCGATCGGACAACCGCTCGGGTCATGCTCTTCGTGTCCCGCCTCTCATAGCGCCGATCGCAGGGGAGTGTAAGGATCTCGGCGAGCGGGGGAGTCCCAGTTATCTCAATTCCCGCGCAAGAGCGTCGCGATCCTCATGCAATATCCGATCGAGGATCGAGATGGTTGGCCCGCCATAATCCGGCAGGAAGCGCAACTCGATTCCCGCATCGGCAAAAGCCGCCGGATCATATAATTGCCGCCCTCCCGGAGAGTTGACATAGTGGCGAGCTCCGAGGCGCCGAGCAATCTCCAGGATGCGATCCTGACCGCGCAGCTCCGCCGGGATATTGAGGGAACTCGACCGCATGACGTTCCACCTAATCCCACAATACGCCACGATGCGCTCAAGCAGGCGCTCTATATAGTCCACTGGACTATCTTGCACCTGGCGCAGCGCAGCCAAAATAGGCTCGGCGGAGGCAGAAACCTTCGCCGCGAGGGGAAATGGCCGCAAGCGATCGGCCAACAGCTCAGCGGCGTTCGATGGAAAGCGAAGGTCGCGGATGAGAACGTCTTGTGAGGCTTTTTCGAGAGGCAGCGTCAGCCAACGCTCGGCGCCGGAGCTGTCGATGAGTCGGTTGCGATGAACCCAGCCTCGCCTTGGAAACTGAACGCAATCGTAAATCACGAACAAGTCGCTTGCCGCAAACAGGCGAAAATAGCCCGCATAGGGAAGGAAATACGGCTGCATTATCGCGACCGTGAGCGGCGGCGCCACCGTTACAGCCCGCGATCGAAAACCGAGTATTCTCGGTTCGCCGCCCGTTCTTTCCGGGGGCTCCGCATTTGCCGCGAATGGGATAGTGACGCTTTGAGCATGGTGACGATCCTGGTTGCGCAGCCAAATCCGCTATGGGCGGAATGATTTTCACCGTATTCGAGCGCGATTCAGTCATCAAGAATTGACAGCGACTTCGCAGCTCCCGCAGCAGATTCTATCCGCTTCGCGGCGCCATTCGAATTCCCGGTT
>JBEKSH010000678.1:0-2809 GCA_049517235.1 Roseiarcus sp.
GGGCCGCCGCTTGTAACCCAGGCTCCCGGAAGAAAACAAGCGCGCCGCATCGTATTCGTTGTCCTACGATCATTAAACTTATGTCCGCCTAGCTGACCAATTCGGCCTTACCGGCGTTCACCGGACGCCGGCCTCGCCGGAACCTGAATGATCGGTTTTGACGGTTTTGGGCGACTCCAAATCGTCGACGCGCCGGCTTCCGGGCTCCCAAGCCTCCGGCAGAGGCGCGGCAAGCGTCAACAATGCGGGCTTTCTTGGTGGAATGGCGCCATCGCCCCCGGCGTCGAGCCTCAGCCGCCGATCTCGATATCGATGACGATGAGACCGTCGATCCCGCCCTCGGCCGCTTCGACGAGCCGCGCGCCGGCCGCCCAATGCGCGGGATGAACGAGATAGGCGTCGCGCGCCGCGGCGTCGACGAAATCGACGACGAAGGCGTGGGTGAAGCCGCGCGCCAACCCCTCCGGGCTGACGTTCGCCCCGCCGCCAAAGCGCAACATGCCCGGCGCGACGGCTCTCAAATCGTCGAGCGCGCCGAACAAGGAGCCGATCGCCTCGGGGCGCGCGTCGGCGGGGAATTTCACGAGGACGGTGTGGCGGATCATGGCTCTCTCAAAATTCACGCGATGAGACAGGGATAGGCCGCTCCCCTGGCGAAACGCAAGCGGTTGCGACCGCTTCGCCAATTCGGCGCAGGTGCTCGTCTTGCGCCAAACTCAAGGAATCGGGCGATCTGTTGGCTGGAGTCTCACGCTTGGCGTCTGTTCGGCGAATGACTGTTTTGAGCCGAAGCGGGCCTTGGCGACGCGTCGACCCCTCCCGCAACGCGGGTCTAGACCGGCGTTGATCGGGCTATCTCGCCGCTCCGTCTGGGGCGGCGCCCGGCTCGGCCAAGGCGAAGACCTCCTGCGGCTCGGCGACGCCGCGCAGCGCATGGCGGCCGAGGCTGACGACCGGCGCGCCGCAATGGGCCGCGAAGCCTTGGGACAGCACCATCGGCCGGCCCAGCGCCTTGCCCAGCGTCTCAAGCCGACTCGCCTCGTTGACGGCGCGGCCGATCACCGTGAAGTCGAGCCGCCCCGCCGTGCCGATGTTGCCGTAGCTGACTTCGCCGAATTGGAGCACCAGCGCGAGAGCCAGCGTCGGTTCGCCTGCCGCGGCGCGCTGCCGGTTAACGGCCGCGGTCCGCTCCGCCGCGTCCCGCGCAGCGCCAAGCGCCGCGGAGCAGGCCGTCGCGGGATCGCCGCCCGCGACCGGAAACACCGCAAGCAGACCATCGCCGAGGAACTTCAGCACCTCGCCGCCACGCTCGGCGACCGGGTCGCCGATCGCTTCGAGATGCCGGTTGAGCCAGCGCACCACATCGGCGCTTTCGGCGCTCTCGGAAACGCCGGTGAAATTGCGCAGATCGGCCAGCAACAGCGCGGCGCGCATGCTCTCGGTTTCGCCGCGCCGGATCATGCCCTGCAGCACGCGCCCGCCGGTGGCCCGCCCGAGGTACGCGCCCAACGTGCCCGTGGCCACCTGAAGGAGCCCCATGCGATAGGCGGCGAGGCTGAGCGCCGGCACCACCGCGACGACCAGCGCCAACTCGGCGTCCGTGAAGCCGCCCGGCCGGTCGGTCGCCATCGAGAGGACGATGCCCTCAAGCGCGGTGCGGCGCTCGCTGAAGGAGACGATCCGCAGCGCATATTCGGTGGCGCCCGCGGCGCGCAGCTCGGCAAACAGCGGGAATTGCGCCACCACCGCCGGGTCGTCGAGCCGCCAGCGGCCGCCCTCCAGGTTGCGTTCGCGGACATAATAGATCGGACTCTGACGAAACGCCTCGCCTAAGGCCGCGCCCGGCGCGATCGCCCGCGCCACCAACTCGGCGTCGCGCCACCAGTGCCAATTGAAGACCGCGGCGGTGGGATCGACAGCCGGCATCCCGAGCATGACGCGCCACAGCGGCACGCCGCGCGCCGCCAGCCGTTCGCAGAGGCCGGCCAGCATTTCGCCGAGATCGTCCTTGTCGCGTCCGGTGGCGATCAGCCAGTCGATGATCGTGGCGGCATCCTCGGTCTCGGGCATCGGACGGCTCCTGTCGGGGCGATGGACGCCGCCATCATAGCGCGGTGCGAGCGCGCGAGGCGTTCGATGTGCGAGAAGCGCGGCGCAACGCTCATGTCGCCAACGCGCCGAGCAAAAAAAAATGAACGTGCAGTGGCGGGGAGACGCCGACGCGGCTGCGCAGCGTTGCGATCGCGGCGACGGCCCGCCGCCAAAAACCGCCCTGGCGCATGTCGGACGCTTACGCCAGAAACATCACCGATGCGCTTGAAATGATCTAGGGTCCAGGCGACCGGCGGCGAAAGGCGCTCGCCTCGCGTCGCCGCTTACTGTCTCATCTTCGCGACAATGGCGGTCAGGATCGACGAATAATCATCCGTCCAGCCGCGTATGCCGGGATCTGGCTCGATTTTTCGCCAGTCGCGGTTGCCGAGCAGCGGGCCGAGATCGGCTTCGCGACGCGCGAGTACGACGGCGGCGCTCGCCGTGCGCAGGTCGGGATCTTTCGGGGATACGTTGCTATCCCGGCGAATGTAGGCGACCAGACCGAGATCGGCCGCCGCTCGCGCGAGCAGCCCGGAGAATTCCATGCGATCGTTGGAGATGTGCAGCGCCAGCAATCCGTGCTCGTCGAGCTTGGAGAGATAGAGCGCGATGGCCTCGCGCGTAAGCAGATGAACGGGAATGGCGTCCGATGAAAAGGCGTCTATGACAATGACGTCGCTGGCCTCCGATTGCGCGGCAAGGGTCAGACGCGCAT
>JBEKSH010000679.1:0-2808 GCA_049517235.1 Roseiarcus sp.
AATCAGCTATCGCGTGATCATCGACCTGATCGCCGCGACGACGACCAAGACCGGACTCAAAGTCTCCTGCGAACTCGATCCAAACAAGTATCCCAAAGGCGTCGTTGTCCCAGATGCCGAAATGGCAAGCCTCAACATCCAACGCGCCGATTTCCACGGCGAATGGAACTATACGATCGCTCCATCAAACCAACTGCACGAAGCGACTGTTTCCTGACAGTCCCTTAGCTCTAGCGGAACAGGCCATCCTCGCGGAATCCCCCGGTCCATTCATGCGCAAAATAGACGATTCCATTCGCGCCTTGAATGAGCGTGAGCCATACTTCAGATCGCAACTGAGCGGGGGTGATCCTCGCTTCCTTCGATTCGATGTGCGTGGTTTCAATGGCCGTCCAGACGCGCTGCCCATCACGCGCCGCGGCCCGCAAGCGCTTGACGCCGCGCGAGGGGTAATCCAGCCGGCCGGCCACGGCCGGCGTGTCCGATACGACCGGATAATGTCGGACGAAAGTATGTCGGCTCCCGAGGCAGCGACATCATAATATGCGGTGTCGCCCGTGCAACGCCCTCGTCCTCGCCAATTGGGATCGGCCACCCCGCGACCGAAGTTAATGAGCACCGGACGGGTTGCGTCTTTCGCTTTGATTTCCGCCGATCGTTTCGCGACTTCGTTCGCAGGAATACAAGAACCCCATGAGCCTGACAAAAGGGGCTGGGCGTTATCCGGTTCGTCCGGCTGCAGCCATCCGCGAATCATGCCCGCGTGCGGCGACTTCAATGCGACGTCGTTCTGTTCGGCGATGACCGGCATCTCGCGCCGGGCCAGTTCGGCGAGCTGCTCTTCCGTCGGGCCCTCATACAAGCCGATAAAGAGATTGATCCCGATCGCCTTATATTCCGGCGCATTGGAAGGCGATTGCAACCACACGCCAATAGGAAAATAGGAATCCTCTGTGGCGAGGCCGTTCCTATAGGTTTGAGAGGCTTGCTCGGCCGCTGCCAATTCCACGAGCGCGAACGTCGCCGCCGCGCCAACAAATGCGATCACTGCGGAGATCGTCGATTTCAACGTCATGTCTTGGGCTTCATTCTCGAGACGATCCCAATTATTCGATTTGCGCGCCGTTCTGCTTGCTTCTTCAGCTTCATAACTCGGCGTTTTTGGTAGTGGAATACGACTGCGGCAAGCGGATTCTTTCGACGCATTCGGTTCGCCTCGAGTTCGGCGATTCTCGCCACCCGCGACGCGTTCGCCGCCGCGAGATTGAGCGGGGCATTGTCGGCTCTTCCAAGGGAAAGGTCTTCGTCAAGGACGAAATCGAGGACTCTGTGCTTACGGTCGATTGTCAGCGTTCCTAAATTTTAGCTCAGTCGTGTTGATCTGGGGAGTGCCCGCCAATATACCCTAGCCTTAGCTACCGCCGCAAGGATCAGACTGGGTTGGCCGAGATGACGCCGCTACATCGCAAAGATACCGGGTTAGCAAATTCGCCCCTTATCGACTATGCGCTCAAAGGACTCGAGCGGTGCTGGCTTCCAGATCGCGGTCGCTGGTCGCATGCGTACCATCTGGACGGCCGGCAACAACCCAACCAGTCCGTGCCTTCAAGCGATGTGTTCTACACGCTAAACGTGCTGCTGGGGATGGCGCGGGTTCCGAGCGTTCCGGAAACAATCAATGCGCCGGAAATATTCCAACGCAACGTGCAGCAGCTTTTACGGCTACCCGTGCGAAAATACGCCTTCGGCGTCGCCTTGTGGGCTGCCGCGGAGCTCCGTCTTCCCGTCCCGGAAGACGTGGTTGCGCGCGTCTTTGCGGATATCTCGGACAGGCGGACTTTGCGATCTTTTCGCGCGCAGGATATTGGGATGGTTCTGACTGGAATAACGGCTCAGGCCCGGGGCGATTCGAAGAGATGGTCCCGCGCGGCGGATGAGCTATTTTCGCAGATCGTCGCCGGATACTGTTGGCCGTCCGGGCTCTTTACCGACGCGATTTCAGGTCCCCGGCGGCGGTTCGCCTCCTTCGCTTCGCAGGTCTACGTTGCTTTGGCCTGCTATTCCTACGGTGAATTGAAAGGTGACCCTCGCGCGATAGAAATTGCAAACCGTTGTTCTCGTAAATTGATCTCGCTGCAGGGTCCCAACGGCGAGTGGCCTTGGTTTTTTGATGCTAAGCACGGTCTAGTTGTAGATTTTTACGAAGTCTACTCTGTGCATCAATACGGCATGGCGCCCGCATTTCTCGAAATCGCCGAACGTCATGGTGTTTCGGAGGCTCGGAGCGCCCTGATCAAGGGATTTAACTGGGTGCTCGGCGCCAATCAACTCGCCAAGCCGATGCTGGAGCCTGCGTTGCATCTGTCCATCCGATCCCAAGTCAGAAAGGGAGAGCTCCACACCGACAAATGGAGAATGTTCCGCGCGATTCGAAATTCGGTGTTGCGAAGGGCGTCCGGCCTAGCCGACCCCACCAAATTGGAGCTTCGCCTTGAGTGCCGCAGCTATGAACTAGGCTGGATACTCTGGTCCTTTGGAAGGCGATCTGATCTTCCTCAATTGACTCACCACAGCATGTTCTCCGATCTCCCTCCCCCAGGTGGGGGTCAATCGATCAAGATCAACGCGCCGGTCTTCTGAACCATTTGACCGCCCACTGTGGATTGATCTGCGCCATCGCCGCCATGGTTCCGTCGCGACTTGTGTTGGAATTGGCTTGGGGCGATCTCCAGCGGCTTGAGGTTATCGGATCATGCGGCGAGGTCAATGATCTGAGCGGAAGGCTCTTCGGAAAGAGTAGGCCAGCCG
>JBEKSH010000680.1:0-2806 GCA_049517235.1 Roseiarcus sp.
GACGAAATCGGGCTTGGCCGCCGCGATCATCTTGCCAAGTCCGAGATCGTCGGGGGTCACCGTGCCGTCGGTCTCCTGGCCGACGACGATGAAGCCTTTTTCGGCGCGCAGAATGAGCAATGTGTCGAGGCCGTAGACGACGCCGTCGACTTTGCGCGCCTCCGCCCAGATCGCCTCCCAGACGGCGCGGCCGTAGTCGGCGGGGACGTTGACCTCAAAGCTGAGTTCGCCGGTGAAGCTGACCCGCGCGAGGCGCGCCGGAACCCCGCAAATACGCGCCTCGCGCATGCTCATATGGGGAAAAGCGGCGGCGGAAATGTCGACGCCCTCGACCAGCGGCTCCAGCATCTCTCGCGCGCGCGGGCCGTTGATCGCAATCGTCGCCCATTGTTCCGTGGTCGAAGTGAGCCAGACCTGCAGGTCGGGCCATTCGGTCTGGAGGAAGTCCTCCATCTGCGCCAATACGCGCGCCGCGCCGGTGCTCGTCGTGGTGACGTGGAAGCGATCTTCGGCGAGACGCGCGACGACCCCGTCGTCCATCACATAGCCCGCCTCGGTCAGCATCAACCCGTAGCGGCAGCGCCCGATCCCCAGCTTCGAAAACGAATTGATGTAAATCCGGTTGAGGAATTCGGCGGCGTGCGGCCCCACGACCTCGATCTTGCCGAGCGTCGAGGCGTCCATCATGCCGGCGCGCTGGCGGGTGCCGAGGCACTCGCGCGCCACCGCGGCCTTGACGTCCTCGCCGGGCCGCTTGAAATAGGATGCGCGCTTCCACAGGCCCGCTTCCTCGAAAGTCGCGCCGTTCTCCTGCGCCCAGGCGTGCATCGGGGTTTGCCGCACCGGATCGAAAAGCTCCCGCCGCGACATGCCGGCGAAGGCGGCGAAAGTCACCGGCGTATAGGGCGGGCGAAACGTCGTCAGCCCGACTTGCGGCAGGGTTTTGCCGAGCGCCTGCGCCGCGATGGCGAGGGCGTTCATGTTCGACGTCTTGCCCTGATCGGTCGCCATGCCGGTCGTCGTATAGCGCTTGATATGTTCGATCGAGCGCATGCCCTCGCGCGTCGCCACCATCACGTCGCGCGCCGTGACGTCGTTCTGGAAATCGACAAACGCGGTGGACCGCGAGGCGCCGGCGCGCGCCGGCGCGAGCCCGAGGAAGCCGCCATGAGCCGCCGGCGCGACCTCAACATTGAAGCGCGCCGGCGCCGGGGCGCCGACGGCCGCGGCGCCGGCGGCGGCGCCGTCGGCCAGCGCGTCCGCCAGCGCGAACACGCCGCGGCACGCGCCTGCCGAGCGCTCGGCCTGAACGGAGACATCGGGAATGAACGCTTGCAGCGCCTCGTCGAAGGCGAGACTGCCGCGCGATTGCGAGAACAGATGGACGCTCGGCGTCCAGCCGCCGCTCATCGCGATGAAATCGCAGGCGACCGCCTCCGCTGGACCCGGCGAGCCGTCCGCCCAAAGCTTGGCGATCAGCGCATGGGAGACGCGGAGGCGCCCCCGCGTTCCGACGATCGCCGCGACCGTCTCGACGCGCAGGCCGGCGTTGCGCGCCGCTTGCGGCCATTCGCCCTCCGCCTTCGCGCGCATGTCGGCGATCATCGCGATGGCGACCCCGGCCTGCGCCAATTCCAGCGCCGCGCGATAAGCCGAATCATGCGCGGTCGCCACGACCGCGCGGGCGCCCGGCTTGACGCCGTAGCGCGCGAGGAAACCGCGCGCCGCATCGGCCAACAGAACGCCGGGCCGGTCATTGTCGGGGAACACCAGCGGGCGCTCGTGCGCGCCGGCCGCCAGCACCACCCGCCTCGCGCGAACTTGCCACAGGCGTTCGCGCGGCAGCCTCGGATCAGGTTCGGCGAGATGATCGCTGATGCGCTCCAGCCCGGCGAGGAAGTTCTGCGCGTAATAGCCGAAAATCTGCGTGCGGGGCAGCAGCGCGACATTGGGCGCCGCGCGCAGCTCGGCCAGCGACGCGGCGAGCCAGTCGGCCGCCGGCGCGCCGTCGATCCGCGCGGTTTTCTCGGCGAGCAGCGACCCGCCGAGTTCGGCCTGCTCGTCGAACAGCATCACCCGGGCGCCGCCGCGCGCGGCGGCCCGCGCCGCGGCCAGGCCGGCGGGGCCGGCGCCCACCACCGCGACGTCGCAATGGGCGTAGAGATTGGCGTAGTGGTCGGCGTCGCGCTCGGTCGGCGCTCGGCCGAGGCCGGCGGCGCGGCGTATCAGCGGCTCATAAAGGCTGCGCCACGCGCCCTTGGGCTGCATGAAGGTCTTGTAATAGAAGCCGGCCGGGATCAACGACGAAAACAGGCCGTTGATCGCTTGCAAATCCACGCGCAGCGAAGGCCAGTTGTTCTGGCTGGCGGCCGTCAGGCCTTCGTAGAGCTCGACTTGCGTCGCGCGCAGGTTGGGCGTGAACCGGCTCTGCGCAGACCCCACGCCAACGAGGGCGTTGGGCTCCTCGGAGCCCATCGTGAGAACGCCGCGCGGCCGGTGATGCTTGAACGAGCGCCCCATCAAATGGACGCCGTTGGCGAGCAGGGCCGAAGCGAGCGTGTCGCCTTCGAGGCCCGTGAAACTCTTGCCATCGAACGTGAAGCGAACCGGTTTGGCGCGGTTAACGCGGCCGCCCTCCCGCACGCGATTGGCGCCGGTCATCAGGCCGCCCCGGCTTCGGTCAAGCTCTTCGCGACGCAACAAGTCGATCCGCCCGATCTCATCCGATCCGCCATGCCAGCTTTCCCTCGCCAAGCCAAACTAGAGGGAAGTCGGCCAAAGGGGAAACCGGTTTTACATCGCGCCG
>JBEKSH010000681.1:0-2798 GCA_049517235.1 Roseiarcus sp.
GAGGAACTTGAAATACTCGACATTGAGCGCCGCACCGGTTGGTCCAAGCTGCGCCGCGACCTTGGGCAGAATGTCGGCGGCGGGGCCCGAGCGGAACGCGGCCAGCGCGTCAAGCGGTTTTGGCGAGGCGATCGCGACGAGAATTTGCAATACGCCGATCGAGGCGGCGTCGGGCGTGATGGGCACGCTGAATGTCGCGCTTTGATCGCTGGCGAGGCCCCGGCTGACGATTTTGTGCGCGAGACCGTCATTGGTGATCAGCAACAGGTCGAGGCGCCGGCCCGCGAGGGCGCCGATCGAACCTGCCAGCGGTTTGCCGCGCGGCACGTCATAGGCGGCGAGTTTGATCGTCGGCGCGACCGCGCGGTCCGATTGCGCGGCGGCGATCAGGCTGACGGCTGGGCACTGCGGCGACGCAATCAGCCGGACGGTGAGCGTGGGCTCGACGCCAACGTCGTGGACGAATGACGCATAGAACCGCTGAAAGGCTTGCTTCTCCGCGCCGACGCCCTCGATCGCGATCGAATCGCCGACGGCCCCGCCGGCGCGCGCAAGGAAACAAGGGCCGCCGTCGAAGCCGCGCAGGAATCGCGTCGCCTTGACGCGCCGCCATCTTGACGAAAGCCAGCAGGCCAAGCGCGGCACGTCAATCGTGGCCTTCGAACCTCCACAGTGGGTGACGCAGCGCCTCACGGATCACATTTGGACGATTGGCTAGCTATTGACTGTGAAAACGCTTCCAATCGTGACCCCACCACTAAAGTCACCCAGCGCATTGATTTCGTTCGAAAAGATGAAAATCTATCCTGATTACGCGGCAACGTCAGCCAGCTTTAGGAGGCGGTAAGGCATGGGGGCTGTCCTGAGCGCGACGAAGGCAAGGCGTGGGATCATTGCTTCGAGCTTGTATCTACGGTTGAAGCGATATTCGAACTCCGCGAGATAGCGCGGGACATGTTTTTGTCTCACGGCTCTATAGGTTCCCACCAAAGCGGACTTGATGTTGCCCAACGCGGTGTTGACCCATTTGAAAACCGGCGCCTTGGCGGCTTGCGGGCCGCTTCCGGTCTTGATCGCAGTGTGCGTGCATCCGGCCTCTGCAACAGCGGCGAAACACGCCAGACCATCGGAGACAACCTCGGAGCCAGAAGAGAGCGCCGTACTGGCAAGCTTGCGGATCGCCGATTTGCTGAACGCCTTGACGCGCCGCAGGATGATCTGATCGGGCTTGCCATCGTCGGTTGTCGCGACGGCGGCGACGAATGGCGTCTTGCCCTTTGCGCCGCGCCCGCGCCGCCCGGGGCGAACGCCGCCAATATAGGCATCGTCCATCTGGACCTTACCCTTCAGGGGCTTGCTCGCATTGCGCTCGAGCATGACTTGCGCGAGCTTGTGTTTCAACATCCAGGCGGCCGTCTGAGTGATGCCGAGCCGGCGACCGAGTTCGATGCTGGAAATGCCCTTCTTCGATTGCGTGACGAGATAGATCGCCTTGAACCAGATGCGCAGGGGCAGCTTGCTGGAGGCGAAAATGGTCCCGGCCTTGACGGAGGTCTGCTTGCGGCACGCGTTGCACTGGAACAAGCGCCGCGCGCCGCGCGTAACGACGCAATGACCGCCACCGCCGCAGTCCGGACATTCGAAACCGCCGGGCCAGCGCCATTCGACGAGCGCCGTATGACATTGCTCTTCGCTTCCATACATTTCGTCAAAACTGGCCTCGCTGAGGCCTTTCTGGAATTGGACCCGATTGCGCGCCATCGCCAAACCTCATACGGAACAATATGTTCTCCTTCTGTTCTAGTCGCGAACTCAAGCTGACGCAACCGCGTAATCAGGAAATCTATTGGGGTCATTTTTCGCGCGAAACGTGACCCCTCCAAAGAAGATGATTAGCGTGATTACTCAATGATATGCACTACACTCTGGCGGGGTCAGAGTCGGGCGCGTTTTCACAACTGGTGCACATCTTGCAGGACTTTGACCCCAATTTTTCTCGTTCGTATGCGCGTTCCGATGGGCAAGGGAAAATTCCACACGCCGCTTCGAGCCGCCAGCGCAAAAGATCCGGCAAACCGCGCCCGCCCGTTATGGCGCGGCGGCGATCCTTACTCCAGATTGGTGTGCCGCGCGCGCATCGTCTCGGCGGTCTCATGGAAGTGCGGACGGAGCTTCAGGATCGCGAGTTCGAAGGCGATCATTTGCGCGGTCTCGAACAGCGAGCCCATCGGCAGGACCGAGAGTCCTTCGCCGCGATCGTCCGCCATCGTCTGAGCGGGGATGACGGTGACGACGTCCACGTGCTTGGCGAGTTCGCCACCGGCCTGGGCGGTGACGAGCGCGGCGCGTGCGCCGGCCTTACGGGCGATGTCGACGAGCGTGCGCGCAGTCGCGAGATCGCCCGGCCCGGCTGATGCGATGAACAGATCTCCCGGGCCGACCGCCGGCGTAGTCATGTCGCCCCAGACCCCCACGTCGCGGCCCATGTGAAAGAGACGCATCGCGAATCCGCGCATCTGCAGGCCCTCACGCCCGAGCCCGAATACGACGATGCGCCTCGCCCTGACGATGGCCTCGACGAGCCCGTCGAGCGCGTCCTCAGGCATCGCAGCGAACACGCCCGCAAGATCGCTCAGCGCGCCTTTCGACAATTCTGCCAGGCTGTGGGTCATGGGTTTTGCTCCCTGTTGTCGTCCATTGGACGGTTTGGAAAATGAAGTGTTCGCTGGGCCCCTTCCCGTCCGGGAGCGGGGTGCCTTGACAATCGCCTCAAGCCAACGACAAACGCATCGCGTCGC
>JBEKSH010000682.1:0-5290 GCA_049517235.1 Roseiarcus sp.
AGGAGATCAACGCCAGCCGCGACGAACTGCTCGAATGCGTGCTGGTGCGCAGCGACGGCGAGGCGGTGGTGGTCAATCTCGATATCGAGCCGGTCGAGAAGCCGGAAAACGTGCCGTGGATCGATCCGATCCATCGAGGCTGAGGCCCCGGCCTGATGAATGATCATCCCAAGCCGCGCATCGTCATCATTTATTGCAGCCAGTGCCGATGGCTGTTGCGCGCCGCCTGGATGGCGCAGGAGCTGCTGTCGACCTTTGCCGACGAAATCGGCGAAGTCGCGCTCGCGCCGACGACCGGCGGCGCCTTCAGCATCGAATACGACGGGGAGCTGATCTGGGAGCGCAAGCGCGACGGCGGCTTCCCGGACGCGGCGGCGCTGAAGCGGCTGGTGCGCGACCGGCTCGACCCCGAACGAAGGCTCGGGCATATCGACGCGCCAAGAGGTTGAAAGGTCGGTCTCGGCTTGGCCGATCCTCGTCAACGGCCACGAATGGTCCGCCCATCCGCCGCCGGCGAGCGAGAGGATGCGCCTCGAAGAGATTGACCGAGCTCCGCCGCGATCGGGAGAGGCGCGCATGCGCGGCCAGGCGATCGGCTTTAGCATCATTGACATTTATTTTCGCGCGAGGCCCTATCCGACGTCGGCCGCTTTGAGGCAGGGGCGAGTGAGATCGTGGCGGTCGGCGAGGGAATGCTCATTTTCAAATCCGGCGACCGGATCGACGATTCTCTTGCCATGTCGGTCTCTTCACTGGACATTTCTGCGATATGCGAAATGTGCTTGTGGGTTGTTGCGATAGGTATGGGCCGATCGCCGCGGGCTAGGCCTGGAGCAGCCGATAATATCCTTTCTGTCCTGGCTGGGAGGCGGGAATGGCGCTGACGGACACTGCGATGGTGGGAGAACCGGAATCGCCGCTTCTGGCGGCGCGCGGCATCACCAAGCGGTTCGGCTCCTTTACGGCCAACGACAACGTAAGCCTGGGGCTGATACCGGGAGAGGTCCACGCGCTGCTTGGCGAAAACGGCGCGGGCAAGTCGACCTTGGTCAAGATGCTCTACGGGCTTCTGGCGCCGACCGACGGCGACATTCTTTGGCAGGGCGCGCCGATAACCTTGGCCAATCCCAACGCCGCCCGGGCGCTGGGCATCGGCATGGTCTTCCAGCATTTTTCGCTGTTCGATAATTTGACCGTCGCCGAAAACATCGCGCTGGTCATGCCGCCGGGCGTTCGGCTGGACGACGTCCCGGGCAGGATTGATGAAATATCCCGCGCCTATGGCATGGGTCTGGAGCCGACCCGACCCGTATGGTCGCTCTCCGCGGGCGAGCGTCAACGCATCGAAATCGCGCGCTGCCTGCTTCAGGATCCTAAAGTGCTGATCCTCGACGAGCCGACCTCGGTGCTCACGCCTCAGGAAGCCGAAAAGCTGTTCGAGACTCTGGACCGGCTCAAAGCCGAGGGCAGGGCGCTGCTGTATATCTCGCATCATCTTGAGGAGGTGAAACGGCTCTGCGACCGTGCGACCATCCTGCGCCTGGGCAAGGTGGTGGGAACCTGCGATCCACGAATCGAAACGCCGCGCTCCCTCGCCGCCCTAATGGTGGGCTCGCAAATCGCGGAAGTTCGCGCGGCCGGCGCGCACGCGCTCGGGAAGGAGCGTCTTGTCGTTTCCGATCTCGACGCGCCGTCGCCGTCGCTCCATGGCGTCTCGCTCAAACACGTCTCGCTGGCGGTGAGGGGCGGCGAAGTGTTTGGCGTCGCCGGCGTCGCGGGCAACGGCCAGTCGGAGTTGTTCGCCAATCTTTCGGGCGAAAGCCTCGCGCGGAGGCCAGAGGCGATCGCCATCGACGGGGAGCCGGCAGGGGCGCTCGGCATCAGTCAAAGGCGCGCGCTTCGCGCCGGCTTCGTGCCCGAAGAGCGCAACGGCCATGCTGCGGCGCCAGACTTCACGCTGTCCGAAAACATCGTCTTGACCGGTCACGGGTCGAACGGCCTGACGCAATTTGGCGTCATCAACGGGGCTGCCGCCAAGGCTCAGTCGCAAAAAGTCATCGCGGCGTTCGACGTTCGCAAGTCCGGCGCTGATCCTCTGGCGCGCACCTTGTCGGGCGGCAATTTGCAGAAATTCGTCGTCGGGCGGGAAATCCTGCGCGAGCCGGCGCTTCTCATCATCAATCAACCGACCTGGGGCGTCGATGCGCTCGCGTCGGCGACGATCCGGCAGGCTTTGATCGATCTTTCCGCGCGCGGCGCCGCCGTGCTGATCATCAGCCAGGACCTCGACGAGCTGTTCGAAATCAGCGATCGCATCGCGGTCATCCACACCGGGGAATTGTCCAAAGCTCTGCCGGCGCGCAGCACCACGCGTGAGGAGATCGGTCTATTGATGGCGGGCATGTCGCACGCGACAGGTTCTGCGGGCGGGGGCGACCATGCGCATTGATCTTTTCGCGCGTCCCCAACGCTCGACCTTGCGCGAAATAGTGGCGCCGGTCTTCTCATTGGCGGCTTCGTCATCGCCTTGATGGGCCGTTCGCCGCTCGAAGCGGCCAATGTATATTTCATCGAGCCGCTGTCCCAATCCTATTCGCTTCAGGCGATCGCCGTGAAGGCCACGCCGCTGATCCTGATCGCCGTCGGGCTCGCGTTCTGCTATCGCGCCAATTATTGGAACATCGGCGCCGAGGGCCAATTCATCGCCGGCGGCGCGCTGGGCGGCTGGCTTGGCCTGCTGACCCATGACGGGGCCCTTCAAGGCGCGCTGGGAAGCTGGTGGATTTTGCCGGGGATGCTGATCCTGGGCGCGCTCGGCGGGCTGCTCTATGCGATGATTCCCGCTTTGCTGCGCGTCTGGCTCAACGTGTCGGAAATCCTGTCGAGCCTGATGCTCGTCTATGTCGCGCAATTGGGGCTGGACTGGCTCGTGCGCGGTCCATGGAAGGATCCGTCGGGCCACAACCTGCCGGTCTCCGTCAACCTCGATCCCGCCGCGACCTTGCCACTTCTGATTCCCAGTGATGGCGTCAATATTGCTCTAGGCAATTTCACGCTTAGTATCGAACAAGGCTCGCTTCATTGGGGCGCGCTGTTGGCGCCGATCGTGGTGGTTATCGCGGCGATTGTCTTCTCGAAAACGCTGTTCGGCTATCAGGTGAGGCTCGTCGGCTCGGCGCCCAAGGCCGCCCGGTTCGGCGGCTTCAACGATCGCGCGATCGCCATCGCCGCCTTCGCTATTTCGGGCGGCCTTGCGGGTCTTGCCGGGGTTGTGGAAGTCTCCGGCAAAATCGGACAATTGTTGCCGTCAATTTCGCCGGGCTACGGCTTCTCCGCGATCATCGTCGCCTTTCTCGGTCGACTTTCGCCCGTCGGCATATTCATCGCGGGCCTCGTGCTCGCGCTGACGTTCGTCGGCGGCGAAGACGCGCAGATCGCCATGCATCTGCCGGGCGATCTGACGCTGACTTTTCAGGGCGTGCTGCTGATTTGCGTGCTCGCCGCCGACGTGCTCGCCCGTTACCGGCTGCGCTTCTCTCTTGGGGCCAGATCGTGACCTTCGATCCGCAGCAGATTCAGGACATCCTGGTGATCATCGTCGCCGCCGCGACGCCGCTCCTGCTTGCTGCGATCGGCGAGGTCGTCGCCGAGCGGGCAGGCGTGCTCAATCTCGGCCTCGAGGGCATGATGATCGTGGGCGCCTCGACGGGCTTCGCCTTCGCCTATCTCAGCGGCTCGACGCTCGTCGGCGTCGCCGCGGGCATATTGGGCGGCGTGTTCTTGTCCGCGGTGTTCGCGTTCCTGACGATCGGCCTGGCGACGAATCAGGTCGCCGCGGGTCTCGCCCTGACCATATTCGGACGCGGCCTCGCCAATCTGATCGGCGAGGGGTTCGTCGGGCTGAAGCGGACCGGCGCCCCCCATCTCTATATTCCGGGCCTGACCGATTTGCCGCTGGTCGGCAGGTTGATTTTTGGCGAGGATTTCTTCGTCTATTTCGCCATCCTGCTCACCGGCGCGGTCAGTTATTGGCTGCTGCGCACCCGCGCCGGCCTGACTTTGCGCGCGGTGGGCGAAAACCACACGTCCGGCCATTCGCTCGGCGTGCCCGTGCGCGCTATCAGACTGCTGGCGGTTTTGTTCGGCGGCGCCTGCGCGGGTCTTGCCGGCAGCTATCTGTCGCTTTCGTATACGCCGTTCTGGTCGCCGGACATGACGGCGGGACGCGGCTGGATCGCGCTGGCGCTGGTGGTGTTCGCTTCCTGGAAGCCCTGGCGGGCGCTCGCCGGCGCGCTGCTATTCGGCGGCGTCGCGGTGCTGGCGCTGGCGTTCCAGGGCCTCGGCGTGCCTATCCCCGCCCAGCTCCTCAATTCGCTGCCCTACCTGACGACGATCGCCGTGCTGATCGTGCTCTCGATCCGCGATAGCCGCGGGGCTTTAGCGCCCGCTTCGCTTGGGCAGGCGTTCATTCCCGACCGGTGAGACGCGCAATTGGGGTTGCATTTCTCGCCGTTTGGAATTGAGTAAGGCGTCGCCGCGAAGCGAGGCGTGCGGGATTGATCGGGCGCCGGAAGCGACCGCCGGGACCGATGCCGCAGGGGTCGAAAGGGTTTCGTAAGGGAGATTTGTTCATGCGCACACTGTTTACCGCCGCCGCTGTCGCGGCGCTTTCACTGGCCGCCGCCGGCGGCGCCGAGGCGGCCGGCAAGGTGAAGGCCTGCTGGGTCTATACCGGCCCGGTCGGCGATTTCGGCTATTCCTATCAGCACGATCAGGGGCGTCTTGCCGCCGCCAAGGCGCTGGGCGACAAGGTCGATGCGACGACCTACCTTGAGAACATTCCCGACAGCGACAGCGAGCGGGCGATCGAGCAGCTTGCCCGCAGCGGCTGCAACATCATCTTCACGACGTCGTTCGGCTTCATGGACCCGACGCTCAAGGTCGCCAAGAAATTCCCCAAAGTGATGTTCGAACATGCGACCGGCTATAAGCGCGCGCCGAACATGTCGACCTATGCGGCCAAGTTCTACGAGGGCCGCTACGTGATGGGCCAGATCGCTGGCAAAATGACCAAGACCAACACGATCGGCTATATTGTTTCGTTCCCGATCCCGGAGGTCATTTCGGGCATCAACGCGTTCGAGCGCGGCATGCAGACGACCAATCCCGACGCCAAGATCAAGATCGTCTGGGTCAACACCTGGTTCGATCCGGGCAAGGAGGCGGACGCCGCCAAGGCGCTGCTCGCGCAGGGCGCCGACATCCTGACCCAGCACACCGATTCCGCGGC
>JBEKSH010000683.1:0-2795 GCA_049517235.1 Roseiarcus sp.
CGGTGCAAGTGACGCGGACCCGATTGCAGCTTTCGCAGAAATTATGGGAGAGCGGGGTGATGAAGCCGATGCGCCCTTTCGTCTCGGCGACGTCGTAATACCGCGCCGGCCGCCGCTGGCGAATGCGGACGGGGTCAACGTCAGGCGAGTCGAAAGCTTGGCCCGAAGCTCAGTCAGCGGCAAATATTGTTCCGCGCGGCCGACCTCGATTTCACCAAGCGGCATGACTTCGATGAAGGTCAACTCCATGCCGCGGCCGTGCGCCCACGCGACCAGCCCAAACGCCTCTTCATCGTTGACGCCTTTCAACGCGACCACATTGATTTTGACGGTGAGGCCAGCGGCCTGCGCCGCGTCTATCCCGGCCAACACCTTTTCGAGATCGCCCCAGCGAGTGATCGCGCGGAACTTCTTCGCATCGAGCGTGTCGAGCGAGACATTGACGCGCCTGACTCCGCAGTCGGCGAGTTCCGCGGCGTAGCGCGCGAGCTGCGAGCCGTTGGTCGTGAGCGTCAGCTCGTCAAGCGCCCCCGCGCAAACATAGCGGGAGAGCGACTGGAACAGACGCATGACGTCGCGCCGCACGAGCGGTTCACCACCGGTGATCCGCAATTTGCGGGTTCCAAGCGCGATGAATGCCGAGCAAACACGGTCGAGCTCCTCAAGAGTCAGAACGTCGCGCTTCGGCAGAAAGTTCATGTCCTCGGACATGCAATAGACGCAGCGAAAATCGCAGCGGTCGGTCGCCGAAACGCGCAAATAGGTAATCGCCCGGCCGAACGGATCGACCAGCGGCGGCGCCACGGACAGGGGCGTGTGAGCGTTCATTGTCACAATCCAGTCTCGCAGAAGCGCCAAAAGAAGCGCCCAGCAGCGGGAGCCCAATTTTGCGCCTCAGGCGAAGCGGGGGCTCCGGAATTCGTCAAACGTCGCGCGCCCTTAGCGCAGCGCCGCGGCGATTGCGCCAACGCGGGGTAATTGCTCACCCGCTAGGTAGCGAGCAATTTCAATAGGTTATCCGCCGGCAATTTCGCAGCGATTCCCTGACCTCCGAGCCAACGCCTTTGATAAGATAGAACATTTTCGATTTGCTTGTCACCAGCCCGAGAACGGCCCTCCCGCCGATGTCTTTGAAATTCCACAGTTTGTTGACGCTTGCGAGGGGGTGAGCAATTACAACGCGGGCGCGTAATACAAGTCGATCACATTGAGGGCTGATGCCGGGTTGTCCCGGATGCAACGCCGTCCGCGCGCGGCGACCATGAAACGAACTCCCCCGGCAGCAGGAAGCGTCCGATCCGCCCGCCAAAATGCGCGGAGAGCCAAGCACCGACCAAAGCTTCGTCCGCATCGATCAGCGTGACCAACTCGCCCGCGAATTGCTCCAGCGCCGGGACGGCCTGTGTTCCCACGCTCATGAGGAGCGGGATTCCCTGAGATACGGCGGCCGCGATGGCGTCGCGCATGCCGCCGCCTTCCTCCTCCGCCTTGGCGAATTTGTTGAGGATGACGAGGTCGGGCGCCCCGGTGCGAATGGCGTCCTCAACCATTTCCGCCACTTCCGCGAGCGCGCCGGTATTCATTCGGCAGCCACGCGCCAGATTGCCGCGATCTTCCGAGATGCGAATGATCCTGCCCGTCGCGAGGTCAATGAGGTCCATGTCGCAGCGCCGTCGCCCGGGACGGTGCAAATCCCGTTGCAGGACGCCGGCGAGCTTTAGCCCCGCTGCTCTTGCCCGCCGGGCCGCTGCGGCGGTCAGCGTGTCGGCGGCAATCGGATCGCTCCGCCGGATGGCGCAGAGTTGGGTGAATTGACCATTGTAGGACATCGGACAGGTGTTCCGGCGAATTAAGAAGCGGTCGCAAACGGCAGACTCGGGCAGATCGCCTGTAACGACGCGCCCGAGTGAAGTGTCGAATGTCTCTTTTGGCCCGTGTGGAGCTCTTCTTGACGCGCCTGTGGGAGGTCAGACGCTGTATTCCCACGACTTGAAGCTGGTTTTCCGCGCGCCCTCGGGCGCAGAGGAAATCTTGCGGATATCACCCCAGGTCTGCTTGTAGTTCGGGATGATAAGTTCGTTGACGCCCGGCGAGACGACATTGCCCTGGACGCCCGTCGGGAAAGCGAACAGCATGAAGGTTTGCTTCCGTCTGGCGGTCGGGGTCGGATACGCCATCGCTTGCGTCGCGCCGTTTTCGTTATACACCTCGACCAGATCGCCGGGGCTGAGAGAGAGCTCCTTCATGTCGTCGGGATGCATCTGGATATACGGATACGGCCAACGACCCATGACGAAATCGTTCTCCTGATCGAGATAGGCGCTTTGCCAGACATGGTTGGCGCGGCCGTTGTTGATCAGGAAAGCGTATTTTTTGGATTCTTCTTCCTTGCCGGCGGCCTGCAACCCCCGCCATTGGGTCGCCATGAACGTCGCCTTGCCGTCCTTCGAGTTGAACTTGCCATCGGCAAAAAGACGCTTGGTGCCGACGAGCTTGCCATCCTGGAATGCCGTCGCCGGTTCCTGGACGCCGTTGGTTCCCATGGCGCTTAGACGCTCGTAGGTGACGAATTCGCCGCCTTTCGCATTGGCGTGATAGCCGTCCATGAAGGCGTCTTCCTCGGTCTTCCAGTCGAAGCCCTTGAACTTGTCCGCGACGTCGTGCTTGCCCATGTCGCGAAATACACGCTCCATGTGATTGGCGATTCGCGCCGCGATCAGGCAATCGGGCATGCTTTGGCCAGGGGGGTCCATGTAGCGCTCGGTCAAGCGGAGACGACGCTCGCCGTTCATAGA
>JBEKSH010000684.1:0-2794 GCA_049517235.1 Roseiarcus sp.
CGAAGACCTCCAATTGCGGGCAAGCAGTCCGGCGAACAATTCGGCGAAGAAGAGACCAAGCGACGCTTTGAGGCGGCGTTACGTGGATCCCGCTTGGCGACGCCGACCCCAATGAAAGACATTCCGCCTAAGCTGACGAACGCTGGGTCGCCGCGAAAGAAAAAGGCGGTGCGCCAGCGCAAGCCGCGACGAGAAGAGACAGCATGATCGAAAACGCAGCTCCCGAGCACATGGACAGATGGAGCCGGAATGAAAGCTCTACCGCTATCCGCTCGGACTGGGCTTGGTTGCACTCCCGATCTTCGAAGATGGCGGTAGAACGCGGATCGATCATATTGTGGTCGCAGTGGACCTTCCTCTAGCTCTTTCCGAAGCTGGAGAGCGCATTAGAGAGCAGTCCGCCATGGCTGGCGTTGTTCCGCCAGTGGAGAGGGCGCAAATTGGAGTAGGCGTCTGTGCCCCCCAATCCGACCGGGACGGGGTAGTGGTCGATTTCCCATCCCCACTCTGAGGACCGATTTCCGTAGTCCGAATACTTTATGACCGAACCGAAGGCGTCGTGCCTCCATACACTTTCTGGGTAGCCGGCGATCGGCGTTCCCTTAAGCCATACCGTAATTTTTCGAAATTCCTCGTTGCCAATTCCGGCGAGGCCGTTGATACTCATAATAGTGAATCCTTTTCATAGGGGTTTGCTTTCCGAGCCATGCTCCACGAGGGTTCCAATCTGGCGGGGCATGGCTCGGCCTAAATCCGCGAATCGTTCACGGAATGTCCACCTTACGGCGAGTCGGGCGACGGCGCCTAGGACGCGTAATCTCAGGCTTGGAAAAGCGGCGTCCTTAGAGCATGAGCGCTCCAAGAGAGCCAAAATTGCTCTGAGTTTAGCAAGGTTCCTATCGAACTGCTTGCGCGCGATCATATCATTGCATTCTTGTGGCCGCCGAGTTCAGCCGTCCGCTTGCTCACGGGGTCGCCGCGCTCACCGCCTTGAACGCATAAGGGCAAGGCGGCTACCGACGCGCGTCGACCAGCGGGCGTCTTTGCGAGCGGACCGGCAACGTGGCAATCCAGCGACGGTTCTCGCCGGTTTCTGGATCGCTTCGCTGCGCTCGCGATGACCGGGCGGGGATGCCGATCTAGAGAGGGTCAAGAAGCGCCGACGCTCACCACAGGCCCGCCGCATCACCCTTCCAGCTCCCTCAGCTTCTCGGCAAAGCCCGTCTTGCACACGAAGCCCAACCGCCGCATGGCCTTGCTCGAATCGTAGACGCGGTCGATCGAATCGAACATCGTCCACCCTAACCGCGCGTAGATTTCGCGATAATGCGGAAACAGCCGCGCGACCACGGCGGGGGCGTCGGCGATCAGTTCGGCGCAATCGTCGGGCGAAAACGGGGTCCTCGCGGAAATGATGAACGTGTCGAAGCCGAGCTCGGGCGCCCTGGCGAGCGCGACGACATGCGCTTCGGCGACGTCCTCGACGGTGGCGCGGCGGAACAGCAGTTCATTGGCCTTGGCGTTCTCTGCGCCCTGCGCCATCGCATGCGCCATGTCGTCCTCTTCGGGAAAGAAGCGCGACGTGCGCAGCACCAGCGCGGCGAGGCCGTGCGTCTCGTGAAACAGCCGGACAAGATGTTCGCCCGACAGCTTCGTCACACCGTAGATGTTGCGCGGCAGCAGCGGCGCCATGTCCTCGTCGATCCATGCGGCGCGCGCGGCGCCGCCGGCGCGCCCGGCGCGGATCCGATGCGAAATCATCAGCGAAGTCGTCGAGGTGAAGAGGAACCGATCTACCCTGGAGCCCGGCGCGACCGCTTCCTCCAGCAGATTGAGCGTTCCCTGGACATTGACCGCGACGAAGTCCGCGCGCGCGCGCGTCGCCACCTGCGGCTTGTGAAGGGCGCCCGCGTGGATCACCGCCTCGACGCCGAAGCCGCGCATCGTCGCGCGCACGAGGGCGCGATCTTCGATCGAACCGACGATGCGCGTCATCGCCGAGGGGACCGGGTCGAGGCCGACGACGTCATGGCCGTCGCGGGCGAGCCGAGGCGCGAGCGCCTGACCGAGCCAGCCGGAAGAACCTGTCAGGAGGATCCGCATCGGCTCGCCTTTTGGCCTTCAATCACAGAAGCTCGAAGCCCGGCAATCGAAGCGCCTTCCTATCGAATGTCACCGTGCTGGAACAACCGGCCTTCGCATCAAGCGCGCCGATGAGGGCGTCTGCGAACGAGCCGCGTCCCGTCTTCAAGGCGAGCATGGCGGCAAACACTTGCTGTTCGTTTTCGACGACGAGAACGTCGATCTGCAGGATGCGTTCGATCGCCGCTGCGAGGCTTTCGTCAGAGAGGTCATAGACTCGCTGCAGCACCCAAGCGGTTTCCGCCATCGCGACGACGTTGACGTAGCCAGGATTCTCCGGGGTCAGCCGGCGCTCGATGAGTTCCGTTGCTTCACCCGATTGAACTGCATCATCTTGCGTGATGAAGCGCACCAGAACGTTCGTATCGAGGCCGATCATCGGCGCTTGGCGCGTCCGAAAGCGTCGGCGGCGCCAGCGGCGGCCGCCTCCGTCATCTCGTCAATCGTGACCGGCCTATTCCGGCGCGCGACAATTCCCCGCAACGCCGAGGCGGGAAGCTTCGGCAACAGAACAACGCTGCCGTCGGGATGCAGGAAGAACTTCACCCGGTCGCCCGGCTTTAAATGCAGGTGCTCCCGGATGGCTTTGGGGATTGTCGCCTGACCCTTGACAGTGATCGTGGACTCCATGACGCCCTCATTACTTTTCGCG
>JBEKSH010000685.1:0-2790 GCA_049517235.1 Roseiarcus sp.
CGAACCGCCCTGCGCGGCCAGGACACGCCGTTCGGCAAGCTCGGCGAGCAACGCCCGCCAGGCGTCAGCGTTGGCGTCTTGTTCGGCCGAAGAGTCCGGCGCATTGCTTTTCAGGATCGCCACGCAATTCTCCAACGACGAAACGTCCGCGCGCCGCCGCGCGACGCGAACCAACAAACCCGGCGACCGAACCGCCTGAGAGACATCTAGACCGCCGTGGGCCGGGTGTCGTGGATCTTGGCGTAGTCGACGCGCCGCATGCCGTCCTCATCGACGCGGATGATGTCGACGAATTCGTGCCCGACGCGCAGGTCCTGCGCCGCGTAGCGGTTGCGCGCGTGCACGACCTGCGCCGAGGTTTCATCGAGCCCGCTGATGGTCACCACGAAATTCATTTCGCTCGCCGCGATATCCTCGGCGCTCATGCCGCTGAGCTGGCTGTCCGCGCCGATCACATGAAAGAGCGTCCAGCTCAGCGCGAAGATGGGGTTTTCGCTGCGCTCGAGACGCATCTGCTGGAATCCGGTGAGCCGGCGTCCTTCTTTTGAGTGGGCGCTGCGAATGATCCACAGCTTGGCGCTGGCGTCGGAGATGAAATTGTTGCGCGCGTTGGCGATGCGCACCATCAATGTCGGCGCGCCGTTGTGCACGGCGATCACCGGATTTCTTGCAAAGATGAGCCGCGCCCGCGGCCTCGAAAAACGCGCGAAAACCAGGCCGGTCATCACCGCCAGCGAGACCAGCGCTAGGAAACTTTCGCTGGCCGCGACGGCGTGCCCGTAGGTCGTCTGCGGGTACATGTAGCCGTAACCGACCCCCGCCATGGTCTCGACGCTGAAAAAGAACAGGTCGAAGAAGCCGCCCGGCCTGACGTTGGCGATCGGCGCCTCGCCAAGACTGTAGGCCAGCGCGAACAGCAGGTTGAACGCCGCGAACGCCGCCGCCAGCGCGCCGAAGAACGCGGGCCAGGTCACCGTCATCGCATTGTGATAGAAGTCGGTCCAAAGATTGGTCTCGAGCCCTTCGGTGATGATCCGCCCGGCGCCCAGGTTCCTGACGCGCGGGCGCGACTTGTGGGGCCGCCAGATTGCGCGCGCCCGGACAAGCAGCCTTTTCAGATACTTTCGTATTTTTCCAGGCGCCATTGTTCGGCCTCAGCGTCGTTGATCCAGGCCTTCCAGGCGGGGAGCGCCATGATGGCGTCCATGTAGTCGCGGCTCGTCCTGTTCACCGCGACGTCGTAAACATGCAGGCGATTGACGACGGGCGCAAACATTGCGTCGGCGGCGCTGAAGCGCCCGAACAGGAACGGCCCGGCGGCGCCATAGGTCTGGCGCGCATGCGCCCAGGCCGCCTCGATGCGCGCGACGTCGGCCTCGACCGCCTCGGTCAGCGCCAGTTTCCTGACCTTGCGGCGGAAATTCGTCGGGCAATGCTGACGCAAAGCCTGAAAGCCCGCGTGCATCTCGCTGCTGAGCGCGCGCGCATGCGCCCGCGCCGCCTTGCCCCTCGGCCAGATCGCTTTTTCTGGAAATTTCTCCGCGACATATTCGACGATCGCCAGCGATTCCCAGACCGCTATCGCGCCGTCATGCAGCGACGGGCACTTGCCCGTCGGCGCATATTTGAGCATCCGCTCGCGCGTATCGGGCCGGTCCATCGCGATGACTGTTTCCTCGAACGGAATCTTGAAATGGGCGAGCAGAATCCACGGCCGCAGCGACCACGACGAATAGGCCTTGTTGGCGAGCACGAGCTTGAGGGGCATGGCGGACTCTGACGACAGGCGAGCCTGCGCGTTCATTGGGCGCGGCCCGGCGGATGTCAAGCGCGGTGGGGCTTGACGGCTGACCGGCGCGAAATTCTGTTGTGCCCAATGAGCAGACGTCGGTGTCAACGCGCCGGCCGACATGCCCTTTCAGATTCCCGCTCTGTGGCCAAGCCGCGACGTCACATGATGGCGGGCCAAGGAACGGGCGTCTCGATCGCGGATAGTCTTCGGTAAAGAAGCCGGGCCTTATCAATCCTGTCGTTCTCAGCCTTCTCCGGCTTACGACGCACTGTCTCGATCCACGGATCGCTGTGCCCCTCCTTAGCGAGGAACACGGCGGTAGCTACAAGTTCCAACTCGATCGCATCCGCCGCCGCTGCTTCTGTCGCAAGTTGGCGACGCGCAGAAGGAACAGAAGAACTCGGTGAATCATGGACAACATAAGTCGAGTACATGCCGCCCCAAGACGCCTGCTGCTCAGATTCGGTCAAAAGGCCTAAGAGGTCCGCGTCGCGTGCGGCCGTCGCCAGATCCTCGCTGTACGGGCCGTAGTGCTTGTAGGAAAATGGCAGACCATCTTCGAGACCGGTGACACTCAAGAGGTAGGCGACCTTCTGGAGGCGCGTGCGGCCGACAATGCGGCCGCCGGCATCGCGCACTATACCCGCCGCCTTCACTGCGTTCGCGTACGACATATTTCGATCTCCCCTTCCACGATGCGCTTCACGGCATCTTCCGCAGTAGTATCCGTCCGATCCGCGTATGCGCGGAACAACTTGTATGTCTTCAGGGCGGCAACAACACTTGACCGCTCATTTAGATCGACCAACTTTCCATGGTCCGTGCGAATATTGATGCGATCGAGTGGCCCCTTGGACTGGCCAACCGGTTTGTAGGGTGAGCGCTCGTCGACATCGATCAATATGCGAGGACGCCCATCGCCGTTATTGGCACCCCATTCGGCCAATTTTGAACCAATTCCTGCACAACACTTGTCTATTATCTCGATAATTTCATCT
>JBEKSH010000686.1:0-2787 GCA_049517235.1 Roseiarcus sp.
CGCTCGTGCTGAGATTGACGCTCGCGATGGGACGCAAGCCCGTTCCTTATCTGCTGGCTGTGGCGATGGCGTCGAATGTCGGCTCGACCGCGACGATCACCGGCAACCCGCAGAACATCATGATCGGCAGTTTCTCTCATATCCCCTACTCCAGATTCGCGCTGGCGTTGGGACCAGTCGCGCTGGTCGGGCTGATCGTCACCGTGGCGCTCGTCGCGCTCTTCCATCGCGAGGAGTTCGCCGGCGCAGCGCGGCTGGAGGCGCCGCAACCGAGGGTCAACGTCAATCGCGCGCTGGTGACCCGCGCTTTGCTGGCGACCCTGGTCCTGATCGCGTCCTTTTTCGCCGGAGTCGCGCCGGCCAAGGCGGCGATCATCATCGGCGGCCTCCTGCTGCTGACCCGACGGGTGAAGAGCTGGCGGATCTATGCGGAGATCGACTGGTCGCTGCTGCTGATGTTCGCCGGTCTATTCATCATCGTCGGCGGCGCGCAGCGCGCGCTCGTCGGCCCCGATCTCATCGCCGACGCGGGCCGACTTCATCTCGATCAAGTTCCCGTGCTCAGCGCCGCGACGGCTCTGCTGTCCAACCTGGTCAGCAACGTGCCGGCCGTGTTGATGCTGAAGCCGTTCGTCGATGCGCTGAAAGACCACGACAGGGCGTGGCTAGTGATCGCGATGGCTTCGACCCTGGCCGGCAACTTCACCGTGCTGGGCTCGATCGCCAATCTGATCGTCGTGCAGAAGGCGGCCGCTTCCGGCGTGGCGATCAGCTTCTGGGGTTATTTCAGAGTTGGCGCGCCGTTGACCATCGTCACTCTTGCGATCGGGACGCTGTGGCTGTGGCTGTGACATCAACCAAAAGCAAGGGTTTCAACCCGTTCTCGCTCGATGCTGTCAACTTTCTCTCGGCCGACGTTCGCGGCGCGGTCGGGCCTTTCCTCAATGTGTTCCTGGTCACCCAGCAGCATTGAAGCCAGTCCGAAGTCGGACTGGTGACGACGGTCGGCGGCCTCCTCGGGCTTGCTGTCCAGACCCCGATTGGCGCGGCGATCGACGAGACCCGCGCCAAGAGGGGAGTTGTCGTCCTGGCGCTCGCCGTTTTGGCGATCACGGCCGCAGTGATCTTCGCGTGGCCGACCTTCTGGCCGGTGGCGATCGCCAACAGCCTGATGGCCATTGCCGGCGATGTGTTCGGTCCCGCGGTCGCCGCCCTGACCTTGGGCCTTTTCGCGCGAAAGCAACTGGCGCGGCGAATGGGGCGGAACTCCGCCTTCGACCATGCCGGCAACGTCGCCATCGCGTTGTTGGCCGGCGCGGTCGGCTATGCCTTCTCGCAGCGCGCCGTTTTCCTTCTCGTGCCGGTCTTCGCCGTGCTGACGGCGGTCGCGGTGATGTCCATTCCCGCAAGAGCCATCGATCACAACCGGGCGAGAGACCTGGAGGTCGAGCCCGGCGCGGCGGAGAGCCCCACCGGAGTCGCCGGCTACGGCATTCTGTTCAAGTCCCGGCCGCTGGTCGTCTTTGGCTTATGCGTGATGCTGTTTCATTTGGGCAATGCGCCCCTGCTGCCGCTCGTCGGACAGAAGCTGGCGGCGGCGTTTCCCAAAGAAGCGACGGCCATGATGTCGACCTGCATTGTCGCCGCGCAACTGGTGATGCTGCCGATCGCGCTGCTCGTAGGGCGCACAGCCGACACGTGGGGGCGGAAGCCTCTGTTCCTGGCCGGATTCGCCATTTTGCCCATTCGGGCGGTGCTCTATACGCTCTCCGACAATAACTTCTGGTTGATCGGCGTCCAGGTTCTCGACGGGGTGGGAGCCGGGATTTTCCGCGCTCTTACGCCATTGGTGATCGCCGATATCATGCGCGGCACCGGTCGCTATAACCTCGCCCAAGGCGCTATTGCGACGCTGGTGGGAATCGGCGCTTCGCTGAGCGGGCTGGCCGCCGGAGAGATCGTCGATCATTTCGGATATAGCGCTGCGTTTCTCGCCTTGGGCGCTGTCGCGCTTGCGGCCGCAGTCGTATTCGCCCTTTGGATGCCCGAAACAGCCGAACTGGAGACGGCCTCGCCGAAGTCTTGAGTCCGTTGCCGGCGCAAGTCCGCCGTCGGCCCCGGCGCCGCCAACCGACGGCTGTCCCCCCAGGGCTGAAATTGAAACGAGACAATGCCCGCGATTGACTTCGCGGGCTCTCCGCCCCTATAAGGCGCGCGCGCTGCGGAACCCCAAGGCGTCCTTAGAATTTGTCCCGGCTCGCCTGACGCTCGCCAAGGCGCCCCGGCGAAGGCCGGGCTTGGTTTATTGGGCGAAGCCCGCGGGCGAATCGTCCTTAAGATTAAAGCGCCTTTTGGAGATGTGACAGTGAAGCGGACCTATCAACCGAGCAAGCTCGTTCGCAAGCGTCGCCACGGCTTTCGGGCGCGCATGGAGACGGTGGGCGGGCGCAAGGTTCTGAACGCGCGGCGGGCTCGCGGCCGCAAGCGTCTTTCCGCCTGATCCCGCGCGCGCGGCTCGTTAGCGAGATCGGTCGCGCGGAAGGGACAAAATGAACGAGCCCGACGCCCGCGTCAGCGCCCCGGCGCGCGACGACGCCCCAACGCCGACAATCAGCCGCTTGAAGCGGCGCGCCGATTTTCAGCGCGCCGCGCGAGGACAACGGGCGCGAATGGACGCCTTCGCGCTGCAGGCCAACCGCCGGGCCGCGGCGCCCGACGGGCTCGGCGCCCGCGTCGGCTTCACCGTCACCAAAAAGCTGGGCGGCGCGGTGGTGCGCAATCGCATTC
>JBEKSH010000687.1:0-2781 GCA_049517235.1 Roseiarcus sp.
GACCGGGCGCTGGCCGGCCGCGAAGACGGCGCGGCAGGGCAGGTTGAGCGTTGGATTCTCGCTATGCGCGCCGGTCATCGCCTTGAGGCTCGTCTCGGTCTGGCCATAGACGACGCGGCCGATCCCGGCCCAATAGATCGCGCCCGAGCACATCGCACATGGCTCCGCCGAGGTGTACAGCGTGCAGCCCGCGAGAAACGCGGCGCCGCATGTGCGGGACGGACGCCCAGGTCACGAGCAGACGCTCGGCATGCGCGGCCATGTCGCCGCCCTCGGAGGTGAATCCGTTGCCCTGCTCCCCCCTGAGAATGGCGCCGTCGGGCCCCGCCAGGATCGCGCCGAACGGATGGTCGCCTTGCTCGCGGGACTGGCGCGCCACCGCGAAAGCGCGCCGCAGCAATGCCTCGTGATCAAGTTCGGGAAGGGCGCGGTCAGAGCGCGGCGCGGCGCTTGACGCCTTAAACACCTTCATACGAAAACGGCTGCATACTATTGAAATACCTTCAGCACTATTCGTTCAAGCGGAGTCCGGCTCGGGCGTCGCCGGCGCCGGCCGGTCCGGTCGCGACGGGGCAATCGTCGCGCGCGCCCCATTCCGCCCAGGAGCCGTCGTAAAGGCCCGCGACCTTGCCGCCGGTTTCTTCGACCGCGAGCGCCAGTATGGCGGCGGACACGCCGGAGCCGCAGGTCGTGATGAGCGGCCTGGCGAGGTCGACGCCGTGCGCCGCCATGGTCGCGGCCAGCGCTTCGCGCGGCTTCAGCCTGCCGTGATCGACAATCTCGGCGAAAGGCAAATTCACGCTGCCGGGCATATGGCCGCTTCTCAGGCCGGGGCGCGGTTCGGGCGCGTCGCCGAGAAATCGCTCGGCGGGGCGGGCGTCCACCACCTGCGTCGCGCCGCTCGCCAGCGCCTCGCGCACGTCGGCGAGCGAGGCGACGAAGCTGTGATCGAGGCGGGCGGTGAAATGCCGGGGCTGGCGCTCCGGCGCGCCCTCCTTGAGCGGGCGGCCCTCGCTGATCCATTTGGGCAGCCCGCCCTCCAGGATCTTGACGTCCCGCAGGCCGAACGCGCGCAGCATCCACCACGCCCTGGCGGCGGCGAACAGGCCAAGCGCGTCATAGACGACCATATGCATGCCGTCGCCGAGCCCAAGCTTGCGCATCGCCGACGAGAACGCGACAGGGTCGGGCAGCATATGCGGCAGGCCGCTCGATGTGTCGGCGATGATGTCGATATCGAAGAAAACGGCGCCGGGGATGTGGCCCGCCCGAAATTCGACCGCCCCGTTGCGCCCGGTCGGCGGCAGATGCCAGGAGGCGTCGATCAAACCCAGGCCGGGCTCGTCCAAATGGCCGGCAAGCCATTCGGTGGTGACGAAATTCTGCGAGGTCATCGGCATGCGTTCCCCTTGGATCGGACCGAGTCTCGCGCGGCTGCGTCCACATTGCAAGGCGGCGGGCCGTCGACCCGTTCGTTTCTGGCGCGGGCGCATCGGGAGCCGGATTCGGTCGCGAAGTCATGGCGCGAGCGCGTCGATCAAGTCTGACGCCTGGCGCCGGCTTGACGCAGGGTCGCGCGCGAGCCGCGGCCGGCCCCTCAGCCAAAGGGGCGCCGCAGCCAAGCCTCAACGCGAAATGCGTGGCGCGACTTAGGGTCTGTTGACATTCATGCTGAGGAGGAATGCCTCGGGCAAGGCATTTCTGATTCAAGGCTCCAAAATGGAGGATGCGTTGAATCGTTTGGTCTTGAGCGATGATCAATGGGGACGCGCGGCTCCGCATCTGCCTGGCAAGGCGGGTGATCCGGGCCGCTCGGGAGCCGACAATCGGAGGTTCCTGGAGGCGGTGTCATGGGTGGCTCGGGTCGGCGGCCCCTGGCGCGATCTTCCGGAGGCCTTCGGGAACTGGAACTCGGTGTTCCAGCGCTTCCGGCGATGGGCGGTGAAAGGGGTCTTCGAGCGGCCTTTCAATGTCTTGTCTGGCGATCCAGATTTCGAATACGCCCTGATCGATGGAACCGTCGTCCGCGTCCACCAGCACGGGACAGGTGCAAATGGGGGACTCAAAATCGGGCCATTGGACGTTCTCGCGGCGGTCTGACGACCAAAATCGTCGCCCTGGTCGATGCGCTGGGCAACCTTGCGCGCTTCTTGCTCCTGCCAGGGCAACGCCTTGACAACGTCGGCGTCGCCCCTTTGCTCGATGGCGTCACGATCGGCGCGCTGATCGGCGACAAGGCGTTCGACAACGACTGGCTTCGCCGCGGACTCAACGAACGCGGAGCGCTCGCCGTGATCCCGCCCAAGGCGGATCGCAAGACGGAAATCCCATGTGACTTCGCCATGTATCGCTGGCGTCATCTCATTGAAATCTTCTTCTGCAATCTCAAGCAATACCGCCGGATCGCGGCGCCGAAAAGCGGAATCCATATCAACGCATGCGCATCTCGAAATACCGGGGTCCAATTTGAGAGCGCCGTTGGGGTGGCGACTCCCCGTGTTTTTGGCGCAATCCGGGTCTGTTTTGCGCGGCGCAGGCGCGTTTGAGCGCGCAAAACCGTCGCCAGGCCCTTCTCCCGGCGGCGAGAGAAGGGTCGTCTCGCCAGATCTGGCGATGTCGGCGACGCCCGCGATCGGCGCGCCGCCTTAACAATCTCTTTCTGAAAATCGACATTCATGCTAGGTTAAAAGAGTTGCCTCCAGATCCGGAGCAGCTCCGCCGTCGGCAAGGCGGGAGAAACGGAAAAACGCGATTTCCAAATTTTTTCGGCCGCAAGCCGTT
>JBEKSH010000688.1:0-2776 GCA_049517235.1 Roseiarcus sp.
CTACGAGGCCGGGTATCATGTCGACCTACCCGTCTATCGCCGAGTCGTGACCAAAGACGCTTGGGGCAACGAATCTTCTTACTGCGAACTCGCAAGCAGCGACTGGAAGCGATCCGACGCGCGCCACGTCACCGAATGGTTCGAAACCGAAAACACGAGACTTAGCCCTGACACCGACAACGGCCGTCAAGTTCGCCGGATCGCGCGGCAGATCAAGAAATTCGCCCGCAGCCGCGAGAGCTGGAAGAGCCAGATTCTTAGCGGATTTGGCATTACCAAGCTTGTGACGGAATGCTTTCGCGGTGACGCCGTCCAAGAAGACAGCTCCCTCTACGAAACGATGAAGGCCATTCGAGACCGTCTGAAGTGGAACCTGGTTGTCGCCCATCCGGTCACTCCCAATGAGACTATTACGTCCGGGACCGATGATGCGCGCGCGCGCTTTCTGCGCGACCGGCTGAGCGAGGCGGTCGATAATCTTGCGCCGCTCTTTGAGTCGGATTGCACCCGCAGCAAGGCGCTCAAATGCTGGGATAAGGTTTTCGCCACGACCTACTTCAGCGATCGAATCGAACTCAAAGCTCAAGCCAAATCCAGCCTGCTAAAGGCCGCATCCGTCGCACCGCCCGCAGCGGCCTTCACTTTCCCGAATGCGCCACGTGTCGACAATAAGCCAAGAGGCTTCGCCTGATGTTGTGGATTAAGAATCCCGCGCGTCTAAAATCCGAGGTCGCTGGGCTTGAGGCGCTTCGGGACCGCGAGGCATGGGTGGTGTCGATCAGCCCGCGCTTGCTGAAGAACCTCAACTTCGCCGTAGAATTCGTTATCGAGCTCAATGCCAAGCCGTTGAAGTTCACGCTTGAATATCCGGCGTTTTTTCCCGACACACCGCCAAAGGTCACGCCACACGACGATCGGCGGTTATCCAGCCACCAATACGGTCCTGGCGGCGAATTGTGCCTGGAATATAGGCCCGACAATTGGGACCCCTCGGTAACCGGCGCGATGATGGTGGAAAGCACCTATCGCCTATTGGCGGGAGAGCGGCCGGCCTCAGACGAGCGCGGTGCGGTGCCGAACGCGCACCAGTCAACGTTGGGCCAACGGCTGCGTGGCGCTTATTGCAGGTTCTTCTTGACCGCCGGGCTACGAGACTATGCGGCCGCCCTTACGGTTGGCGATCATCGCGCGTGCCGCGTGGCAGACATCTTTGGGCCAAAGAAAACCTGGACGGCTTATATCCGTAGCGCTGGCCCTGCCGATAACGCTGAGTGGCGGGAAGATACCATTCCCTTTTGCTCGGAGGCGAGCGGGGTTGCGCTCCTATTGCGGGTCGAGACGCTCCAAGGCCTCAGGGTGAACTCACAGAGGGCGCTCGACGCCCTGACTGAAGCCGTTCGCGATAAGGAATATCTGGCCGAGTACAACAAGGCGACATCCAGATTTACGGTTCTCGCCGATCACAATTCGGCGTCCTTATACTATTCTTTCCTCAAGGATGGCGCATGGAGCCTCCTGCCTTATCTGACTATTGACCTCACGACCGAGGCCGGCCGACGCTTGCCGGAACAATACGCGACGCTGCGCGATAAAAAGGTCGGGATCGTAGGTTGCGGTTCTCTCGGATCAAAAATCGCCACAAGCCTTGCCCGCAGCGGCGTCGGCAATTTTGTCCTCGTCGACGACGACATACTCAAGCCCGGAAATCTCGTTCGTCACGACCTCGACGTCGCTGGGCTCGGATTACACAAAGCCGATGCGTTGGAGGCGCGCCTGAATGCGGTTTCCCCTCACGTCAATGTGAGCGCGCGCAACGTTATCCTCGGCGGACAGGAATCGGCGGGCACGACGGAATCCGTTCTCGGTGAGCTTGGCGGATGCGACCTTCTGATCGACGCCACAGCCGATCCCCAGGCTTTCAACTTTGTCGCCGCTGTAGCGCGCTCCGCGCTTCGTCCGATGATATGGGCCGAAGTCTATGCGGGCGGCATCGGCGGTTTCGTGGCCCGGCTGCGCCCTGACATCGAACCACCACCGAGCCAGGCTCGGCAACAATATCTTGCCTGGTGCGACGAGCATGGCGTGCCGTGGCTGGGGGAGGACCGCGGGTATGAAAGCCAAAGCGCGAGTGCGCCGATCGTTGCAGACGACGCTGATGTCACGATGATCGCGGCCCATGTCGCTCGGATGACCACCGACTACCTGGTCCAACCCGATGCTTCAGCCTTTCCGCATCCGGCCTATCTTATTGGTCTCCGCAAGGCGTGGGTGTTTGCGGAGCCTCTGGATATCCGTCCACTGGACTTTGTTGCCGAAGGGCAATGGCGAATGCCTGTGGACCAAACGGCAGCGGCCGAGGCCGTCGACTACATATTGGGGCTGCTTGGGCAGGCCAAAGATGAAGATCGCACTGGCACCTGAAATCGAAGCTAGGCTGCGGCAAGCTCTTCGCCAGGCGGGCCGGCGCGAGATTGGCGGGATGCTGTTTGCTGAACAACTGGCGCCCGCGAATTTTCGGCTGATGGACTTTTCGCTCGATCCCCTTTCAGGCTCGCATACCCGTTTCCAGCGCAACCCGGCCGCGCATGAGAAGGCGTTAAATGAGTTTTTCGAAAGAACGGGCCGCGACTTCAGCCGATTCAACTACCTCGGCGAATGGCATTCGCATCCCTCTTTTCCCGTCTCACCGAGCCTTGAGGACATCGCGACGATGCAGTCGCTTGTCCAAAATCGCACCAGCACGATTTCCTTTGCACTCTTGCTTATTGTGCGGCTG
>JBEKSH010000689.1:0-2774 GCA_049517235.1 Roseiarcus sp.
CGGTGCTGACGCCTGGCGTCATCATCGGCATTTCGACAGTGATTTTCTGGAAGGACATCAGCGAATGGACCGGCGCGCAATCGCTGTTCAACGGCCTGTTCCTCGCCACGCTCGGCCAGGCGACCTTCATCTCGGCCTATTGCATGTTGATCTTCCTGTCGCGTCTGCATCGCTACGACCGCGCGCAGGAGGAGGCGGCGCTCGATCTCGGCGCGAGCCGGACGCAAGTGTTCTTCGACATCCTGCTGCCCTTCCTGCGGCCCGCCATATTGTCGGCGGCGGTGATCGCCTTCCTTTCGTCGTTCGAGAATTACAACACCACCACTTTCGCGATCCTCGCCAACAAGACGTTGACGACGGTTCTGGCCGGCCGGGTGCGCGCGGGAACGACGCCGGCGATCAGCGCGATCGCGGTCGTCATCATCGGCGTGACGCTCGCCGGCGCGATCCTCTACGAGACGATCAAGCGCGCCGAACTGCGCCGCGAGGCCGCGCGCGCCAGGGCGCAGGCGGCGGCGTGAGATTCAGCGGCGGCAGAATGCTTTGCCTTCCGCGAGACCACGCCGCCAAGCCGCCGTCAAGCGGCTGCGCCGCTCCGTCGCTTCGCTCCGGCCCTTCAGGTGACTGCGTCTTGCCGGCACTGGGCAAACCTGGGCGCCGGTAGGCGCCGACTTCGCGCCGCAGCGTCCCCGCTCCAAAGGCATTCCGCGAAAACGGCCGGTCATCGCGGAGCCTTGAGTTTTCGCTTCGACAAATGGAAGCGCGGCCTTTCCTCCAGCGCCGCCCCCTTCCCCCTGAGATAGCTGCGCTGCCACCCCTGCGCGACCGCCGCCGGCTCCAACTGTTCCAGCCGTGCGTTGAAATCCTCGCGGCCGGCCTTCCATTGCCGGAAGGCCAAATCCAGGGCGGGATCGTCTTCGAGCTTGACGATGCGCGGCTGCACGGCGTCCAGCAGCCCATGCGGCGTCAGCGTGATGAAGCAAAACGCCTCGCCCTTTTCGAACCGCGCCGTTCCCAACCGCGTGAAACGCCAGTTCATGGTGAAGGTGAACGGCAGCCAGTCGGTTTCGACCAATCCTTCGAGCGGCGCGATGTTGCTCTTGCTGGCGTTGGGCGTCCCGCGCGCCCACAGCGCCCATCCCGGCGGCGTGCGAAACAGCCATCCCGCATGAAAGGTCAAGACGCCATGGCCGAAATGCGAAGTGACGAGGCGCTCGCAACGCGGATCGCCGTCGTGCGATCGGATGACGATGCCGGAGCGGTCCGCGCCGCCCAGCCAGGTCGCCTCGAATGAAAACGGCAGGATCAGCTCCCAGCCGCTGGCGTTGGCGATCGACAGCGGCGTGCAGCGATAGGCGAAGCGCTCGTTCGTCGCGTCCATCCAATCGCGGTCGGCCCGCGCGGCAATTATTCTTGGCGGATCGGGCTCCGTTGGATAGCACAGGAGATCGGGCGTCGCGAGGGCGCCCGAGGCGGGCGACGCGTCATCGCCGGCCTTCGCGATCGCCGCCGGCGCCGGCGCCTTCGCAGCCGCCTTCTGCCGCCGGTGATCTGGGCTCGCGCTCATAGGATTCGCATCGCTCCCGATCTGTCGCCCTTTGGCCTGCGGCGCCGACGGCGCCGCGGCGCCAGGGGCCCGCCATCGACCTGCCGCAAGCGACAACCTGTTGTTTCGTCGCTCGCCAGCCCGCACTTCTCAGCATCGCCGCCAGCCGAACCGCGTCATGTCGGCGGAGGCGGCGGAGGCTTAGGCGGAGGCGGTGGCGGAGGTGGAGGAGGAGGTGGCGGCGGCGGAGGCTTAGGCGGTGGCGGCGGCGGCGGCGGCGGGGGCGGCGGCGGCGAATGCGGCACAGTCTTTGTCTTGACGTTGCTCGCCAGACTCAACAGCGTATCCGGCGTCCACTCGTTCGGATCGTCCTCGCGCGAGCGCCGGATCAGGCTCTTGTCGCCGCCGCCAAGATAGACCCTGATTCCGGCCCATGCGGCTCTATAGTTGTTCTGTCCGAAGCGCCCTTCGGCGAAAGCCGAGACGCCGGCGCCGCCGACCGATTGAAACAAATGCTCCACCCCCGCGGCGGCGGCGTTGACGCCTCCCGTATAGCGGTGGCCGACGAACAGACTGGTGTCGTCGTCCGCGAACCATACGAAGTCCGCCTTGTCAAAAAAGCGCGTTCGGACGTCGAGCTTCTGGGTTCCGGAATTGTAGAGGCCGCTGTCGCCGAATTCGACGCCGGCGATGCCCCGGACCGTGAACCTGTCGAGGTAGAGCTCACCCTCGGCGGCGGCGTGGCCGACGTTCACGCCGCCGAAGGCGTTGGAGCGCTCATAATCGCCGTAGAAACCGAGCAGTCCGGTCGCCGGATCGCGCCAGAAAGTGTGGTTGGCCAAGGATCCATAGAACTGGCCGTCAAGGGCGCCGACGGCGCCGTCGAACTGGGCGCCCGTCGAAGGGCTGAGCGGGGCCGATATCTTGCCGTCGGCGATGCCCAGGCCTCCCTGATTGAAGCCGCCGCCAAACGCGCCAATTTCGCCGTTGACGCCCTCGACGGCCGGAAGCTGGGCGAGCGGCGGCGGCGCGGTATAGCCCGTCAAATCCGCCGCCAGCGTCGCGCTCACCGCCATCGACAGGCCGAAAGCGCTGCAAAGCGCGGTCGTCTGCAGCAATTTTGCGCGAACCATGACGCAACTCGCTCTTTCCGCTTGAGGCGGAGCCGCTCAAATTAACACCTCGTTAAGTTTCACACTTTTGTCGCATTTGCAACGCGCCGGACTGC
>JBEKSH010000690.1:0-2765 GCA_049517235.1 Roseiarcus sp.
CCCGCTTACAAGACCGCGCTCGAAAAAGGCGGGCCGTACGTCTACGCCAATCAGAGCGCGTCAGCCGACGTTCGCTACTGATTTCCCGACATCGCCTCGCTCAGCTTGTCGTAATATTTGGCGACCACGTCGACATTCGCGGGAAATTGCAGCGGCGTGACGGATTTCAGCTCGTCGTTCAATTGGCTGAGCGCTTGCTTCTTGTCATTCGCCGGCATCTTCTTGTCGGCCTGAACCTGGGCGATTTCCTGCTTGATGACCACGTCCTGGCCCACGTATTTCTTGGTTTGCGGGTCGAATCCCTCCATCACCATGCTGATGTTGCCGGCGACGTCGTCGTAATCGGCGTAGCTGGCGAAACCGTGTTTTTTCGCGGCGCCGTCGAGTTGGGCCATCACCTTCGGACTTGGCTGCGCGCCCTGGGGCAACTTATTGACGATCGCGTCGATGTCCGGTTTCGCGGCGAGCACGCTCTCGATCTGCTTCTCCGTGAGCGCGATCTGCTTGGGCGCCTCCTGGGACGGTTCGGCCTGGTTGTTCTGCGCGAAGGCGCCGCCGGTCGCGACGGGGACGGTCAGCAATGTCATGCAAGCGATGCCTAACGCTGCGGCGATGGGGCGAATGGTGACGGGCACAGGATCCTCCTCGGCTGCTGGAATCAGCGCGGCAATCTAGCGCGCTTTCGGCTCCACGTTCAATTCCCGGCGCCAAAACATCGCCAGGAATGTGGCGCCCTTCCTGAGAACGCGCCGGACGCCGCCAGCGAGCTCGGGCAGAATGGCGCCCTCCTACAGCCTCACCGCCTCGCCGGTGCGGATGCTCTCGTCGGCGGCGAACACGATGCGCAGCGAATTCAGCGCCTCCTCGTGGTGGACGGAAAGGTCGCGCCTGTCGCGGATCGCGTCGAGGAACAGTTGCTGTTCGAGGTCGCACAGGCCCTGATGATCGGGCTCCGCGGCGGTGGCGATGATTTCGTCGGCCCGCGCGAAGCTTCCATCCGGCTTCAACGCGGAATGGTGCAGCCGCAAGGCGCCGGTGCGCGTATGCCCGGCATGGTCGGCGGAGGCCGATTTGTCGCCCGCGTTTTCGGCGCCGACGATCGACACCGCGCCGTTGGGGCCGATCATGTCTTTTACGAAATAGGCGGTCTCGCTCATCATCGGGCCCCAGCCCGCCTCGTACCAGCCGACCGAGCCGTCGGAGAACACGATGTGCAGATGGCCGTAATTGACCATCGTCGGCGCGATCTCGTCCGTCATGCGCGCCCCGACCGCATGCACCAGGACGGGTTTGGCGCGCGTCACCTGACACATCACGTCGACATAATGGACGCCGCAATCGACGATCGGCGAGGTCGAGCGCATCAGGTTCTTGTGGACCTCCCAGAACGAGCCGGAGGATTGCTGGTTGAGGTTCATGCGCATCGCCATCGGTTTGCCGAGCGTGCGGCCGATCTCGACAAAGCGCGTCCAGGAGGGGTGCACGCGCAGGATATAGCCGATCAGCAGCGTCTTGCCGGACGCCCGCGCCGCTGCGACCACGCGCTCGGCGGCCGCCATATTGTCGGCGAGCGGCTTTTCGCAGAACACATGCGCGCCCGCGGCGAAAGCCCGCGTCGCCAGATCGGCGTGCGTCTCCGTATAGGTGCAAACGGCGACCGCGTCGGGCTTCAATTCGGCGAGCGCCCGCGCGAAATCGTCGAAGCGCGGGACTTCGGGAAATTCGGCGACAAGATCGTCGCGCGAGGCGGACCGGTGGGTGCACAGGCCGGCGAGCGTAAAGCCTTCAATCGATCGATAGGCCCGCGCGTGGCTGAGACCCATCGTGCCGAGGCCGACGACAAGCACGCGAATGGGTTTTGCGGGTGCGGTCACGGCTGGGTCTCCCGGCGGCAAGTGTGGCGAACGCCAGAGTTGCGACGCGGGCCGATCGCTGTCAACCGCGAGGCGGTGGACGAGGCGGCCAGCGCCGCGCTATGGCTCGCTTTGACGCTTCGCGCCTCTGAGAGGGATGAGCATCGTGTCGGCTTCGACGTCGCGCCCTCAATCAGCTCCTCGCTTCGCGCTCGTCGTGATGGGCGTTTCCGGCAGCGGCAAGACGGTGGTCGGGACGGCGATCGCCAATGCGCTGGGAATCGCGTTCTTCGACGGCGACGATCTTCATTCGGCTGAGGCGCGAGCCAAGATGACCGCCGGGATTCCGCTGAACGACGAAGACCGGGCGCCCTGGCTGACCCGCATCGGCGTCCTTCTCGCCGACGCCGTCGCCCATCCCGACGGCGTCGTCGTCGCCTGCTCGGCGCTGCGCCGCGGCTACCGCGATCGTCTGCGCGCGATCGCCGGCCCGTCGCTGCGATTCCTGTTCCTGAAGGGCGACAAGGCGCGGATGCGCGAGCGCGTCGCGCAACGCAAGGGCCATTACATGCCGGCCTCGCTGATCGACAGCCAGTTCGCCGCGCTCGAATCGCCGGAAGGCGAGAGCGACGTCGTCACGCTTGCCGCCGACGCCGATCTCTCGCAAGCCTTGCGCGAGACGATCGAACGCCTTTTTGGGTGCCGACGGCCGTCCGGCCTGATAGAATCTCGGCAGAAGCGAGATGTTGCATTGCAAACCCCGGGCGTCCATCTTGTCACAAAGTTCGGTTAGCCCGATCTATGCAGCCCTTTGACACTCACGCGGCGCAAAGTGCGGCTTTCGCGTGATCGTTGCGGATTTCTCCCGATCGCGGTCGCGCCCCGTCGTCGCCGGCGATGCGCCAGCGTCCG
>JBEKSH010000691.1:0-2763 GCA_049517235.1 Roseiarcus sp.
CCTTCTTGGTGGCCGCTCGAAGACAATCCGCGTCATTACTCGATTCAATCTGGCGGACTTCTCGGAAGGCGTAAGCGACATCGCGGCATTGCGAAAGCTTCTGAACGTTGGCGCCCGTGTCCGGGGTGTACGGAATCTTCACGCCAAGCTCTATCTGTTCGGCGATCGCCGCGCGATCGTCACCTCGGCCAATCTTACGGACGCCGCGCTAAGTCGGAACCAAGAATTCGGCATGGTCTCACAGGACCGACAGATCATCGCGGACTGCCGCGCTTATTTCGACGGTCTGTGGGAGCGCAGCGGCGCCGATCTGACAGTCGCGCAGGTCGAGGAATGGGACAATACCGTCACGCTCCATTGGGCATTGGGCGGCAGGCCCAATAGTCCAACGGGCCTTAACGACTATGGTGCCGATGCTGGCATGACCGAGCCACCGCTGGCGATCCTGCCGACCGCCTTTGCTGAGGCTTCGCAGGCGTTCGTGAAATTCCTGGGTCGAGGCGACAACCGCGCATCGCTGTCGCTGTCGACCGACAACGTGATAGAAAGGATAAGATGTCATCGGGTCCTATCCTATCCCGCAAACAAGCGTCCGACCGGCGTCAGGGACGGCGCTATCATGTTTGTTTCTAGGCTTACAAAAGATCCAAATGACATCCGCGTGTTCGGACGAGCGATCGGCCTGAAGCACGTGCCGGACCGCGATGACGCGACGAAGCAAGACGTGAAGCGCCGTGAATTTTTTTTCGCGAAGTGGCCACATTACATCCGGGTGCGTCGGGCGGAGTTCCTTGCCGGGTCGCTCGCGAATGGAGTCTCGTTAAATGGGTTGATGGAGAGTCTTGGGCCGAACTCGTTCCTTCCGACGCAGCGCAACGCCGCTCGCGGCGAAGGCAATACCGATCCGCGTCACGCCTATGGGCAGCAGGCTGCAGTTGAGCTTTCAATTGAGGGGTTCGGATGGCTCAGCGAACATCTTCAGGCGGCGTTCGACGCGCACGGAAAGGTGCCTCAAGACACGCTGGACAAACTCGATTGGCCGACCATCCCTTGATGGTCCTCGCGCAATATTTCGGCTTTGACTCTTCCGGCGCAAGGACGATAGGGACAAACCTTTGTCACTGCAATTCTCGCAATCCCTTCGTTTTCATTCGACTCACTCCTCGAAGCGCTCGCTGTTCCCCGCCTGCCCGCGCGGCGCGATCGCCGCGTCGGGGGCCAGCCGAGGCGCGCCGGAATCGCGAAAGCGGTTGACGATCGGGTAGCGGCGGTCGCGACCGAAATTCTTGGCGGTCACCTTGACGCCGGGCGCCGACTGGCGGCGCTTGTATTCGGCCAGATACAGCAGCCGCTCGATCTTGCGCACCGTGTCGGGATCGTAGCCTTGCGCGATGATGTCGGCGAGCCGCATCTCCTGCTCGACGAGGCCGTGCAGAATGGCGTCGAGAACCGGATAGGGCGGCAGCGAATCCTCGTCCTTCTGATTCTCCCGCAATTCGGCGCTCGGCGGCTTGACGAGGATATTCGTCGGAATCACCTCGCCGCCGGGCCCCAGGGCGCCGGCCGGCTTCCAGCGGTTGCGCAGCGACGCGAGGCGGAACACCTCCATCTTGTAGAGGTCCTTGATCGGATTGAAGCCGCCGTTCATGTCGCCGTAGAGCGTCGCGTAGCCGACCGACATTTCCGACTTGTTGCCGGTGGTGACCACCATCGGCCCGAACTTGTTGGAGATCGACATCAGGATCAGGCCGCGCGCACGGCTCTGGATGTTTTCTTCCGTAATGTCGCGCGGCCGGCCCGCGAACAGGTCTTTGAGCGCGTGCTCGACCCCCTCGACCGGCTCGGCGATCGGCACGATGTCGTAGCGCACGCCGAGCGCCTTGGCGCAAGCCGCGGCGTCGGCGAGCGATTCCATCGAGGTGAAGCGATAGGGCAGCATCACCGCGTGAACGCGCGCCGCGCCCAACGCGTCGACCGCCATCGCCGCGCAAAGCGCCGAATCGACGCCGCCCGACAGCCCGAGCACGACGCCGGGAAAGCGGTTGTTCTCGACGTAATCGCGCAGGCCCAGCACGCAGGCGGCATAATCGGCCTCGTCCTCCTCTTCGACGATTTCGCGCCGGCCCTCGGCGCAGCGCCAGCCGTCCGGGCCGCGCTCCCAGACCGTGCGCGCGACGATCTGGCGAAACGCCGGCAATTGCACGGCCAGCGAGCGGTCGGCATTGAGCGCGAAGGAGGCGCCTTCGAAAACCAGTTCGTCCTGCCCGCCGACCTGATTGAGATAGATCAGCGGCAGGCCGCTCTCGACCACCCGCGCCACCGCGATATTCTGCCGCGTCGCGACCTTGCCGCGCTCATAGGGCGAGGCGTTCGGCACCAGCAGGATTTCGCCGCCGGTCTCGGTGATGCATTCGACGGGATCCGGCCCCCAGATGTCCTCGCAGATCGGGACGCCGATGCGCACGCCGCGAAACGAGATCGGCCCCGGGTCGGGCCCCGGCGCGAACACGCGCTTTTCGTCGAACACGCCGTAATTGGGCAGATCGACCTTGAAGCGCACCGCCTCGATGCGCCCGCCCTCCAGCAAGGCGTAGGCGTTGTAAAGCGCGCCGTCCTCCGCCCACGGCAGCCCGACCAGCACCGCCGGCCCGCCATCGCCTGTCTCGCGCGCCAATGTCTCGCAGGCGGTCCGGCAGGCTTCCTGAAACGCCGGTTTCAGGACGAGGTCCTCGGGCGGATAGCCGGCGAGAAAAAGCTCGGGCG
>JBEKSH010000692.1:0-2758 GCA_049517235.1 Roseiarcus sp.
CGATTCGAAAGCTGCCGCGGCGATTGTCAGTATATCGAGCCCCGGCGGCACGACGGCGGGGTCGGAGCGGATATTCGATGAATTGCGTCTTCTGGCCGCGAAGAAGCCGGTCGTCGCGGTCGTCGGCACGATGGCGGCTTCGGGCGCCTATATCGCGGCGCTCGGCGCCGATCGAATTTTCGTTCAGGGCAATTCTCTCGTGGGGTCGATCGGCGTCATCATCGAATTTCCGAATTTCTCCGGATTGCTGGACAAGATCGGCGTGCAGCTGGAGGAAGTGAAATCCTCGCCCTTGAAAGCCGCGCCCAACGGCATGACGCCGACGAGCGAGGCTGCGCGCGCCGCGATGGCGGCGCTCGTCGCCGATTCCTACGATTGGTTCAAAGGTCTGGTCAGGGATCGCCGGCATTTGAGCGATGAGGAGTTGGCGCAAGTGTCCGACGGGCGCGTATTTACGGGCCGTCAAAGCCTGCCGCTGAAGCTCGTCGACGCAATCGGCGGCGAGCGGGAGGCGATCGCCTGGCTTGAGAAAGAAAAGGGCGTCGCCAAAGACCTGCCAGTGCACGACTGGCATCCAAAGACCAGCTTGGGGCTCGGCCTTCTCGGATCGGCGGCCGCGATCGCGGACGGGTTTGGCCTGACGGGCCTGGCCAATATTCTTAAGCGAGGCGAATTGGCGGCCGACATCCAATTGCTTGACGGGCTTGTGTCTCTTTGGCAGCTTCCTGTTGGTGATTGACCGCCGCTCGATCGGCGCCTCTGCATTGTCGGTCTCTCGATGGGGGGGAATCCATTGATCAAATCTGAACTGGTGCAGCGGATGGCGGCGCGCAATCCCCATCTCTATCAGCGCGATGTCGAAAATATCGTCGATGCGATCCTTGATGAGATCACCGCGGGGCTCGCCAGGGGCGAAAGGGTCGAATTGCGCGGCTTTGGCGCCTTCTCGACCAAACAGCGCTTGGCGCGAACGGGGCGCAATCCACGCACCGGGGACCAAGTGCCGGTGATCGAAAAGCTGGTGCCGTTCTTCAAGACGGGTAAGGAAATGCGCGAGCGGTTGAACAAGACGCCGCCCGCCTGAGCCGCCCGGCGCGATTGTCTTCGCCGCTCGCCATTCGTTGGAGCCCGTGCGAATCGCGGCCGCCCGCCGCTTGCCGTCGGCGACGACGCTTAAGAAAGCCGCCATGAAGAATCTTCTCAAATTCATTGTCCTGACGCCGATCGCGGTTTTGATATTGGCCTTCGCTCTAGCCAATATGCATACCGTCAAGGTCTCGTTCGATCCGTTCGCCGCGGGCGATGTTGCCGACTTCGCCATCACTGCGCCGCTGTTCCTCATCCTGTTTCTGGCCGTGATGATCGGCGTGTTGGCCGGCGGCGCGGCGACATGGCTGACACAAGGCAAACATCGAAAGGCCGCGCGCGAAAACCGCGCCGAGGCCGAGCGGTTGCGGGGCCAAGTCCAGGCGCTGCGCTCTGTCCAAAGCGACAACCGCGCCGGGCCTGGCGTGAACCTTCAACATCATGCCTGACGCGCCGAGGCTGCCGCATGCGCTGGGTTTCCGCCGCGGAAATCGACGAAGCCCTCGATTTTCCCACATTGGTCGATGCGCTGGCGCAAGCCTTCAGCGGCGGATTTACCGCGCCGAAGCGTCATCATCACGCCATTGAGCGCGCAGGGGCGGCGACCGCCACGCATTTGCTGATGCCGGCCTGGACGACGCGGGACGCGCAAGGGGGCGCCTGGCTCGGCACCAAGATCGTCAATGTCTTTCCGGACAATGGCCGGCGCGGTTTGCCGGCCGTGCTTGGGCTTTACGTCCTGCAATCGGGCGCGACGGGCGAGCCGTTGGCCGCGATGGATGGCGCGCGGCTCACGCACTGGCGCACCGCCGCCGCATCCGCGCTTGCCGCGCGGTTTCTGGCGCGCAGCGACGCGCGCCGGTTGCTGATGGTCGGGGCCGGTGCGCTCGCGCCTTTCCTCGTGCGCGCCCATGCCGCCGTTCGACCCATTGAAGAAGTGACAGTCTGGAACCACCGCCGCGCGGGCGCGGAAAAGCTCGCCGCCGCGCTTTCGGGGCGGGGCTGGCGCATTCGCATCGCCGAGGATCTGGAGACGGCGGCGCGCGCCGCCGATGTCATTTCCTGCGCCACCCTGTCGGGCGCGCCGCTCATCGCCGGGGCCTGGCTGGCGCCCGGCCAGCATCTCGATCTTGTCGGCGCCTTCAATCTTGAAATGCGCGAGGCCGACGACGAAGCGCTGCGGCGCGCGCGGATATTCGTCGACACGGACGCCGCGCTCACCGAGGGCGGCGACGTCGCCTTGGCCCTGCGCAGCGGCGCTATCGATCGCGGCCATGTCGTCGGCGACCTCGCCGCGCTGTGCCGGGGCGCGCCGGGGCGGACCGGACGGCAGGAGATCACGCTGTTCAAGTCGGTCGGCGCGGCGATCGAGGATCTTGCGGCGGCGATGCTGGTCTGGCGCAAACTGGCGCCCCGCTGAGCGCCTGGCCTTTGACAAGGGACGCGGATTGGCGGAAAGGAGCGCCATGTCCTCCATCATCAAGATCTGCGGCCTGTCGACCGCGCCGACGCTTCGCGCGGCGCTCGACGCGGGCGCCGACATGGTCGGCTTCGTATTCTTCGAGCGGAGCCCGCGCTTCGTCGGGCTCGATCACGCGCGCGAACTCGCCGCGCAAGCGCGCGGGCGCGCAAAGATCGCCGCTCTCAGCGTCGACGCTTCCGACCGGACGCT
>JBEKSH010000693.1:0-2754 GCA_049517235.1 Roseiarcus sp.
CTGTAAAACAGAAAAATAGCAAAGAATTGTTCAGCGATTTTTCCAATTCTCGCCGATTCCAGACGCGCTCCGCCGGGCGGCGCTCGGCTTTGGCGGGGCTGTTCGACTCGGCGACCGGCCAAGACCCGGCGCGGCGCGCTTGATCGGCGCCCGGCTTTTCCCTATGAACCGCCGGTTGACCCGGTCGCTTCCGGGCCTGATCGTCGTTCAATTCAAAAAAGCGTTGGGAAGCGCCAGCGAAGGACCTCACATGCGCGTCTACTACGATCGTGATGCCGATCTCAACCTCATCAAGGGCAAGAAAGTTGCGGTCGTCGGTTATGGCAGCCAGGGTCACGCGCATGTGCTCAACATGCGCGACAGCGGCGTCAAGGACATAGCGGTCGCGCTGCGCGTCGGCTCGGCTTCCGCCAAGAAGGCCGAAGCGGCAGGCGTCAAGGTCCTCGACGTCATCGCGGCGGCCAAATGGGCCGATATCGTGATGATGCTGACGCCCGACGAGCTGCAGGCCGACATTTACCGCGCCGAACTGGCGCCCAACATGAAGAACGGCGCCGCGCTGATGTTCGCGCACGGCCTCAACGTGCATTTCAACCTGATCGAACCGCGCGCCGATCTCGACGTGCTGATGGTCGCCCCCAAGGGGCCGGGCCATACAGTGCGCTCCGAATATGCGCGCGGCGGCGGCGTGCCCTGCCTGCTCGCCATCCATCAGGACGCCAGCGGGAATGCGCATGACCTCGGCCTGTCCTACGCCTGCGCGATCGGCGGGGGTCGCGCCGGCATCATCGAGACCAGCTTCCGCGAGGAATGCGAGACCGACCTGTTCGGCGAGCAGGTGGTGCTGTGCGGCGGCCTGGTCGAGCTGATCCGCGGCGGATTCGACACGCTGGTCGAGGCCGGCTATGCGCCGGAAATGGCCTATTTCGAATGTCTGCACGAGGTCAAGCTGATCGTCGACCTGATCTATGAGGGCGGCATCGCCAATATGAACTATTCGATCTCCAACACCGCCGAATACGGCGAATACGTCTCCGGCCCGCGCATCATCGGCGCCGACGCCAGGGCGGAGATGAAGCGTGTTTTGGCCGACATCCAGTCGGGCAAATTCACCCGCGAGTGGATGCTGGAGAACAAGGTCAACCAGACTTCGTTCAAGGCGATGCGCGCCCGAAACAACGCGCACCCGATCGAGGCGGTCGGCGAAAAGCTGCGCGCGATGATGCCGTGGATCGGCAAGAACAAGCTGGTCGACAAGGCGCGCAACTGAGACGCCGCCGGCGTCTTGCCGGGCCGCGATCCAGGCTGGACAGGGCGCCGCGCCTTTGCTACATCCCGCGCCTCGCGGCGGCCCGATCGCCGCGGCTTTCGATGGGCGCATAGCTCAGTTGGTAGAGCAGCTGACTCTTAATCAGCGGGTCCAAGGTTCGAGCCCTTGTGCGCCCACCATCGAAATCACGGGCGTGGGCCGGTATTCCGCGCCTCGCCAAATATTTTAGACGTCACTTAGGCGGCCGATTGCGCAGCCGGGCGAAGTCGCTTCGTATGACCTATCGAGAGCGCCACTCAAGCGTCGCCGAACTTGCAGGCGGGGGCCGGCTTGCAACAACCGCTCCGACCAGGGTCCGCGGTTCGTCGCCAAGGCCGTTCGGGAGTGGACTGCGGCCGCCGACGCGCGCAAGTCGCCGCACGGTCGCCATTCTGCGACAACCAGGGCGGACGCCCAATCCGGTCGCCACAATGGGCGAAAGCCGAACGGCAGTTATCGGTCGGAGTAAATGGGCGGGCGCCACAGTCTAAAATTTATATTAGTTGTTGTTCGTTGTGGCGAAAGCCATCATTTGCATGCCGATACTTTGTCGCCGGTCGCCTGACGGCAAAGGCGACGGCGGCGGCGTGGTCTCATCCCATGAGCGTTCCGCGCTCGGCGGCGGGTAGCGGCCGGGCATCGGGTGTATGGTCGCGCGAACCGGCGCCGCCGCGCCAGTCTTGGAGGCCATTTGCGCCGATCATCACGGATTTCCGGATCGACCGCGAGATTATGAGAAGGTTAGGTTTGACGTTCATTGCCGTGATCGCGACGTCCTCGGGCGGCGTTGCGGACAATAAGGTTTTCACGCCGGCTCTCTCCTGTCGGGCGGTCGCCGATAAGGTTGCGCGCAGCGGGGCCGTCCTGCTCGCCGCCGGCGGGGGCAGGTTTGATCGGTACGTGATCGACCAAAGCCGATGCGCGCTTGGCGAGGCGATCACGCCGGCCTGGGTTCGATCGGCCGACAATTCCAGCTGCTTCATCGGATATACTTGCGAGCAATGCCACGAATAGGTAAAATACTGTGCCCCGCGCGGTCGACGGCGGCTCCGTCACGGCGTCTCCCGCCGATGCGCCGACCTCAGACGGGCCGGCGCCGCAACGTTGAAGCCTGAGGTATCCCGATGGGACTGGTCGCGTTCGCGCTAAAGCGACCCTACACCATTGTCGCGTCCCTTATCCTCGTCTGCATCATGGGCATTGGCGCGGCGCTGCGCATGCCGATCGATATTTTTCCGGAAATCGACATCCCCGTGGTCAGCGTGGTGTGGACCTACAGCGGGATGAGCCCGCAGGACATGCAGAACCGCATTCTCACCCTGCATGAGCGCCAGCTCGCATCGCTTGTCGACGATATTTCCCGACTCGAAGCGACCGCTTACAACGGCGTGGGCGTCCTGAAGGTGTACCTGCACGAGGGCGCCGACGTGACCCGCGCGATTTCG
>JBEKSH010000694.1:0-4551 GCA_049517235.1 Roseiarcus sp.
GACCATCGGCGATTTGACCGAACCGGGATGAAGTCCGGGCGAAATCGGCGCCGGCGCCGAGGCCTCGAGCGGCGGCGCGCCGGGACCGGGCGCGACGGCCACGGCATAGCCGACAGGAGCCGCGCGCCGCTCGCGGGCCACGCGCACCCGCAGGCCGTCATGTTCGATTTCAATCTCGCTGAGGTCGTGATGCCCCGCAATCTGCGCCAGAGCCGCGACCACGGAAAGATCGACGCGGCGGCCGGAAGGTTCGCTGGACGCGGCGGCGGTTTCTTCTTGCAGGTTCTTCATGGTTCGCTCGCTTTTCTCAAAATTCTGACGCTTGCCGCCGGGCGGTCGAAGACGATTGGCCGCGCGCAAAATCCTGCCCGACAGTCGCGGCGCGAGATTGCCAGGCGTTCGGCGAGCAGCGATCCACGGCGCCCGAATTTCTGAATTGCCTTCCCGTCATGCCTATCAATTTGATGCGCCGCAATACGAGGATGCCTCCTGCGGCTCCAGGATGTGTCGATCTTACGGGACCTATAGCGGGCGGGTGCGCCCAAATAAAGTGCGGCCGCCGTCAGCCTGTTCGTCAAACCGCCCTTACCCACACGCGATTGTCGTGAAAGGCGGCGCCGCCGAACGGCGCGACAATATCGTCGCCGGTGAGGACGTTGACGCCGCGCCCGTCGAGAAAGGCGTCGCTTGGCCAGACGCCTTCGCTCACCAGAACCCCGCGTCGAAGGCCGTCAAAAATCTTGACATGAAGGCGCGTGTCGCCGCGCTTGTTGCCGAGCCGGACGACGTCGCCTTCGCCAACGCCGAGCTTCGCCGCGTCAGCGGGATGGATCATCACGGTCGGCCGCCGCTCGCGCTCGCGCGACGTCGGCGTCTCGGCGAAGGTCGAATTGAGGAAGCCCCGCGAGGGCGAAGTGGCGAGCCGGAACGGATGCTCGTCGTCGGCCTCCTCGATGACCGCCCAATGGTCGGGCAGGCTGGGCATTTCGCGCCACGAGCCCATCAGGCCGATATTGGTGAAAGGCGTGGTCGCCCAATCCGCCTTGAAACGAAAGCGGCCGTCAGGGAAGGCGAATCCCTTGGTGAAATGCGCCTCGTCGAACGACGGCTGCGCATCGAGCCATTTCTTGGCCTCGAGTTCGTCCAGCGTGCCCCAGCCGGAGGCTTGAAGCGTCCATTCGATAATTTCGCGCGGGCTCATCGCGAAGCCGCGATGCTCGGCGCTAAGGCGCCGCGCCAGCGCGCAGACGAGCTCATGGTTGGAGCGGCATTCGCCCGGCGGGTCGACCGCCTTGGGGCCGAACATCACGTATTGATGGCCGCCGCCCTGATAAAGATCGTCATGTTCCAGAAACATCGTCGCGGGCAGCACGATGTCGGCCATCGCAGCCGTTTCGGTCATGAAATGCTCGTGAACGCAGACGAACAGGTCCTCGCGCGCAAAGCCGCGCTTCACCTTGTGCTGCGCCGGGGCTACGACGACGGGGTTGGTGCTTTGCACCAGCAGCGCCTTGACCGGGCCGCCCCCGCGCAAGGCTTCCGTTTCGCCGCAGAGAATCGCGCCGATCCTCGACTGATCGAGAATGCGGACCTCAGGGTCGTGGGCGTCGAGGCCTTCGATCAGCGTCTTGCGCCAATGATAGATCGCCGAATTGTTGTGGAAGGCGCCGCCGCCCTCATGGGCCCAGGCGCCGGTGACGGCAGCGATACAGGCGGCGGCGTGCATATTCGCCGCGCCGTTGCGCTAGCGCGAAAAGCCGTAGCCCAGGCGGAAGTAGCTGCGCTTGCGGGCGCCGACCAGCGCCGCGAACGCCTCGATTTCTTGCGTCCCCAGTCCGGTGATGGCGCTCGCCCATTGCGGATCGCGCGTCGCCAAATGCGCCTCGAGGGCGTCGGGCGCGTCGGTGTAGCGCGCCAGATAGTCGCGGTCGGCGAGCCCGTCGCGAAACAGCACATGCATCACCGCGCAGGCGAGCGCGCCGTCGGTGCCGGGGCGCAGGCACAAAGCGAGATCGGCCTGTTTCATCGTGTCGTTGCGGTAGACGTCGACGACGACGATTTTCGCGCCGCGCTCCTTGCGCGCGCGCGTCGCATGGGTCATCACGTCGACCTGCGTCGAAACGGCGTTGGTGCCCCAGATCACGACGCAATCGGCCTTGGCCATTTCGCGCGGATCGGGGCCCATCATCTTTCCCGTCCCCGCGATGAAGCCCGTCCACGCCGTGTTGACGCAAATCGTCGAGTAGAAACCGGAATAGCGTTTGACGTTGGTCAGGCGCTTGATCTCGTCGCGCATCACCAGGCCCATCGTGCCGGCGTAGTGATAGGGCCACACGCTTTGCGCGCCGAACGCGCGCTCATTGTTGAGAAAATTCTCGGCGACGATATCGAGTGCGTCGTCCCAGGAGATCGGCGCGAATTGGCCCGCGCCCTTCGGTCCCGTGCGGCGCAACGGCTGCGTCAGCCGGTCCTTGTGATGGATGCGCTCGGCGTAACGCGCCACCTTCGCGCAGACCACGCCCGCCGTATAGGTCTGGTCCGCGGCGCCATGCACGCGCCCGATTCGCGATCCTTCGATCACTTCGACATCGAGCGCGCAAGCGGATGGACAATCATGCGGGCAGACGGAAGGGCGACGAACGATGGCCGCCGGCGCGTTCATTGGCTGTGATCCTCCGTCGTCCCGGACCGTTCGGATATCGGATTCCGCAAGATTTTGCGCAAGGCGTCAATAGCATAGCCCGGTATTCTACTAATTTCTACTGAAGATACTATTGTTGAGACAAAATCATGGATGTTTCAGATAAGCCTGCGCCGTGGCCTCAATACGTATTCCGGCCGGCCCGATCAGTTCGCGCACGACAACCGTCGCGCGGCTGGGGTAGGGCGCAGCCTTGAAAAACTCATTGTACACCTTGTTCATTCCAGCAACGTCTTTCGCGTCGATCAGGAAAAAGGTAATTTGAGCCACGTCGGTAAGAGAGCCGCCCGCCTCTTTGAGCAAATAATCGAGATTGCCAAGGACTTGCCGCGTCTGGGTTTCGATCGGGCCGTTGATGAAGTTGCCGGTCTCCAGATCGACCGGAACATTCGTTGCGAAGAACAGATTCCCCGCGACGACCGCCGGGCTGATCGGGAAAGAGACGTTGGGCCCGACCGATTTTAGCATGCTGCTCTCCAGGCTCGATACAGGGCGCCGCCGTAGCCGCATATCGATGAAATTCCAACGCGGCGGCCTTGCCATTGGCGGGCGCTCGCGGCCGTCATCAATGAAGGGGATTGCCTTGGCGATAACTCTGCAAACGTGATCCGTCCTGGATATGGCTTATAGCCCGCCGGGCTGCGCGTCCATAGATTGTCCGCGCCGGATCGCCGCAAGGCGCTGTCATCCATTATCGACAAAGAAGGCCAACGCCGAGCGCGGGGCGGCGCTTTTTCGCAAGGGCCCCGAATGAGGTCGGGGTGGGCTTGGAGCGGGGGGATGAAAGCCGACGCTATCTTCAAGAAAACGTGTAGCGCGGGCCTCAGTCCGCGGTCGGCGCGGGACTTGCCGGTCGCGACCGGCCCTACTAGGTTGCCTGGCGAGGAGAATGAACATGGAATATCGGCAACTCGGCAATTCAGGCTTGAAGGTGTCCGTGATCACCGTCGGCACGATGACGTTCGGCGGAGCGGGCGGATTCGCGAGGATCGGCAATGTCGGCGTCGCCGACGCGCGGCGGATCGTCGATCATGCGGTCGAGGCGGGCGTCAACCTGATCGACACAGCCAATATCTATTCGGCCGGCGCCTCCGAGGAAATCATCGGCGAGGTCATGGGCGGCAAGCCGAGGGGCGGCGTGCTGATCGCCACCAAGGCGCGCTTTCCGATGGGCGAAGGCCCCAACGATCGCGGCCTTTCGCGCTGGCATCTGATCCGCGCATGCGAGGCGAGCCTGAAGCGGCTTCGCACCGACGTGATCGATCTCTATCAGGTCCATCAGTGGGACGGCGTGACGCCGCTCGAAGAGACGATGGAGGCGCTCGATTCCTTGGTGCGCAATGGCAAGGTGCGCTATGTCGGCTGCTCCAACTATTCGGGCTGGCACGTCATGAAGGCGACGGAAATCGCGCGCCGCGACGGCCGCATTCCTTTCGTCTCGCAACAAATCCATTACACCTTGCAGGCGCGGGACGCCGAATACGAGCTGATCCCGATTTCAATCGACCAGAAACTCGGCATTCTCGTGTGGAGCCCGATCGCGGGCGGTCTGTTGTCGGGCAAGCATCGGCGCAATCTGAAGACGCCGGAGGGGACGCGGCAGTTCGCCGGCTGGAACGAGCCGCCGATCCGCGACGAAGCCAAGCTCTGGGATATTGTCGACGCGCTGGTGGCGATCGCCGATCGGCGCGGCGTGTCGGGCGCGCAAATCGCGCTGGCCTGGCTGCTCGGGCGCCCTGGCGTGACCTCGGTGATCATCGGCGGGCGGACCGAGGCGCAATTCAACGACAATCTCGCCGCCGCCGATCTCAAGCTGACGCAGGAAGAGCGCGCGCGCCTCGACCAGGTCA
>JBEKSH010000695.1:0-3150 GCA_049517235.1 Roseiarcus sp.
AAACTCATTTTCACAAGAAATCTGGTGAAATTTGTGGCGAGCGCGGCCTGCCGCCGTCGTCGCAAGACGCGAGGGGCTCACTTGGCGTCGCGCGCCACGCGAAACCCGTTGGCGTAATAGCGCACGTCCTCGTCGTATCGAAAGCGGGACGCCGAGCGCACCGCAATCGCCTTGTTCGCGAAAGAGCCGCCGCGCAGGACGCGCAAGCTGCAGTCGCCGGCGCTCCACGCCGAGCCGTCGCGGGGCGCGCCGCGGTAAGAGGCGTTCCAGCAATCCTGGACCCATTCGGCGGCGTTGCCCGCGGTGTCGTACAGGCCGAACGCATTGGGTCTGAAGCTTCCCGCCGGCGCCGTCCGCAGCGTGGCGTCGCCGCCGCAATCCTCGCATTTGGCGCGGCCGACGCCGATCTCGCGTCCCCACCAATAGGCGGCGCCGCTGCCCGCCCGAGCCGCATATTCCCATTCGGCTTCGGTCGGCAGGCGATAGGCGTGACCGGTCTTTTTCGAAAGCCAGCCGATGAACTCCTTCGTGTCGTCCCAACTGACGTCGATCACCGGCCTGTCGTCGCGCCCCCAGCCGTGATCGCCGGGGCTGTATTTGCAACCCCCCGCAGCGACGCAGAGATCCCATTCGGCGAACGTCACTTCCCGCCGCCCGATCGCGAACGGATGGGCGATGACGACATGATGCTGCGGCGCCTCGACGGGCGTCTCAGTCGAGCCCATGTCGAATTCCCCGTCGGGAACGACAACCATTTCGGCGCAATCAGGGCAGTCGCGGAAGACTTCTCCTGGTTTGTGCGACGTCGGCGTCTGCGCGCCGGCTAGCTGCGCCGCGGCGCAAAGAAAAAGCAGGACCGGCAAGAATTTCAAACGCCGGTCCATTGTCCGCCCTCGTGCTCCCCTTCTTGATCGCCGCGGCCGCGCGCCGTCAAGCAATCGACCGAGACATCGAAGCGCGGGACCGAAAGCGAAGCCCGCCGGGAGTGGTTCATTCACGCTCCAACGGACCGGGCAGGCGCCAAAGCCGCGCTCGCACGCAACTTCCGGTTCCTCCAAGGAGGAGCGTCCACGGGAACCAGGCGTTCGGGCCCTTCGTCGGCCTTTACAAGGAATGCGCGAAGGCTATCCTAGCGGCACACGGGCGACAAGAGGCGCACGGTCGAGACCCATCGCAGAATATCCGCCTAACCAAAACATGCAGGGGGCCTCAATACGAGTTCCGACCTCTTCGCGGCGTCGGATATTGGAATCCGGGGCCGGACAAGACGGAAGGAGATCGATCATGAGGGCGTTCGCTTTTGCGGTCATTGCATGGCTGACGGGCCTGGCCGCCGGCAGCGTCGCGCTTGCCCAGGCCAACGCGACCGGCGGGCCGACCCCTTCGCCGGCCGGCGCCGCGGTCTATTTCATCGACCTGAAGGACGGCGCGACCATCGGGCCCCAAACCACAATTCACTTCGGCCTGCGCGGCATGGGCATCGCCCCGGCCGGCTTCGACAAGCCGAATTCTGGGCATCACCATCTGCTAGTCGACACCGACCTGCCGCCACTGGACCAGCCAATTCCAAACGATTTCAATCATTTGCATTTTGGCGCGGGCCAAACCGAAGTCGACCTCACCCTCTCGCCGGGCCCGCATACGCTGCAGCTTCTGCTCGGCGACAAGAATCATATTCCGCATTCGCCGCCGGTCATGTCCGAGCGCATTCACGTCACCGTCGCCGAGACTGCGCCGCCGCCGTCGGCGCAGGCTACGCAGGAAGCGCCGGCCCGCCGCCCATCGCCCTCCGGCGCCAGGGTCTTCATCGTGTCCCCGGCGGACGGCGCCGCCGTGCCGCTCACGCTGACGGTGCGCTTCGGCCTCGAGAATATGACGGTCGCGCGCGCACACGACGACACGCCCAATTCCGGGCATCATCATCTATTGATCGACGCCCCGCTGCCCCCGCTCGACCAACCTATTCCAAGCGACGAAAATCACTTGCATTTCGGCGCTGGCCAGACGGAGGCGAACATCACACTGACGCCGGGCAGGCACACCCTGCAATTGCTGCTCGGCGACGCCGACCATGTGCCGCACGACCCGCCGGTTTTCTCGACGCCGATCACCGTTGTCGCGGGCGAGGCCGCTCAACCCAACGCGTGCAAACCCGACGAAACCCTTAGTTCGAGCGGCGAGTGCCTGCCGCGCGAAGCGGCGCATTCGACCCATAGGCTCGGATTGCGCAGGCACGAGTTGGCAACCGACGCCTGCGGACCCGGCCGGCATGCAGGTTTGAATGGCGTCTGTCACCCCAATTCGTGGTTCGCCCGCAGAATAACTTGTCCTCCCGGCACGCATCTGGGGCCGTATCGTCGTCGTTGCTGGCCAGATTGAATCAAAGCCTGGAAGTCGTCGTCTCGAAGGGGTGGATTTCAGCCGTGCGAACACGACGCCATGGGCGACGGCAATGCGCAAATAGCGGTCATTCGCCAACGGCGTTGTGAATGGTCAAAACAACCTCGGCTGACGGCCGACATTGATGAAGTTCGCGCGCCTCCGCGCCCAGCACGCATGGAGATGGCGCTCGGCGGCGCTTTGGCACCCGTCCATCTTCAGTTATCCGCCGCGCCGGAGTAGGATAGATGATGCTCGCCGATTGAGATTCGGACAACACGCGCGCGGTCGGAGGAATCGCCATGACCCTTTCTAACGACAGTATTATTGCAATACTCGTGGTCGGCATCGTTGCCGGCTGGCTGGCCGGGCCGGCCAGGTCGTGGCGGGCGGCGGCTTCGGGCTCATCGGCGACCTTGTAGTTGGCGTCATCGGCGCATTCATCGGCGACTGGCTATTGCCGCGACTGCATATCGCTTTGGGCGTCGGCATGGTCGCTCAGATCATCGACGCCGCGATCGGGGCGATCATTTTACTCCTCATCCTCAGGCTGGTATCGGGCGGCGGAGGCGGTGGATGGCGCGGTCGCTTTGGTCGTCGATGGTAGGTGCGTCATCGCGGCAAGACTATTGCGCCGGAGCGCCAGCCTGGCTTTGTCACGTTGTCGAACGAAGAACGCGACAAGGCTGCGGCTCGTGAGTTTTCAGGCGGCCGCAACGGCCGCGCGCCACGTGTTCATCGCCGCGGCGCGGAAGCTTCGGTGCGTTCGGG
>JBEKSH010000696.1:0-2746 GCA_049517235.1 Roseiarcus sp.
CAAATCAGGCGGCGGAGTCATCCATAGGTTGACTCACATTCGCGACGCCGCCGCAACAAAAAACATCCGCCAAAAATCCGGCCTTCGCTCACACCTTCAAAGCGGGCCGTGAGCAATTACATATAGACATTGACGACATCGACTCGGCGACTAAGAAGTTTGAGGAGCTTCAGAAAGAATATCGACAAGCTCTTGATGATTGTCCAATCAATCACGATAACGTTGATTTTTATCGGGAGATATTTTATAAACCGCGTTTGTTTCCAGACGTATACCGCTGGAAATACCAATTTCCAATTAGGTTATGGTATAGACTTAAGACGGCGGTACTCTCACATTTATGGTTGCTAGTTCATATTGCTGTGGTTGTACTGGTTATGTATATAGTGTATTTCTATGTTATTGTCGGTTCTCAAGTGGTATCAAAATAGGTCGACATCCATTTTTTTTGTGGTATTCTGAAAATTGGTCTCAATAAAGGCACCCACTATCAGTGGTGGTGTCTTTGCCAATATCCAACAAAATCTGGCGAAGTTCGCTTGCTCAGCGCCAACCCGGTAAGCCGCGCAACCTGATCGCCATTTGACATGCGACGGTTGTCCTCGCGCCACGTCGCTTCTTGGGCGTAGCGAAGCAGATAGACGCCCGCGATATGATGGTGATGGCCGATTTCGGCGCGACGGATGCGGCTGAAAAATTCCTCCGCCCAATTCGTGCAGGCGCCGTCCATCGAATACGCCTGTTCGTGGTTGATGCGCTTCATTTCAAAATGGCCGTGCACGCCGTCCCAAGAGATCGCTTCGTCGGCGTTGACGACAGTTCCCTTGGCGACGCGGGCGCGGATGAATGACATCGCTTGTGCTTCGGATTTGAACACGGCGGGAACTGAATTGCCGCTGCGCTCGCGAACGATGACGACAACCTTGCGCTTGCCGGTCTGGTTACGGGCCAAGCGACGGTCGACGCGGTTCTCAACGTGGTTCGCAGGCTTGCGATAACCGCCGAAATAGCCGCCGTCGACCTCTGCCGTCTTGCCTTCGCCGCCGACAACGCGGTCCTTCATTTCTTCGGCCATCGCCTCGCGCAACTTGTGAAGCAGAACCCATGCGGCCTTATAGGAAATGCAGAGATCGCGGCTCAGGGCCAGCGCCGATTTTCCTTTGACCTCATTGCAGAAGATCGCGATGGCGGCCAGATAGACGCTCGTTCGAGGCCGTGTTCAGCGGCATCGGCGCTTCCAGCGGCAATCCGCTCAACGTTGGCACCGCCGGCGATCAGGCTAACGACCTGATTCCACTTTTGTGTTTTTGGCAGCGTTCCGAGGCGAATGTGGCCCACCGGCTCCCCCCCAAAGTCAACCGATGAGCGCCAGCAAAGCCGCGGCTTTGTGGAAATTACTAGGATCGACGAGGCGCGCGCCGTCCGCCAGGGCATACGCACGATGGTTGCGCCGGCAGCGCGGTGCGGAGCCGCGCGCTCGGTAGCGAGCCTAACCGCCGAAGGGGGAATGTTAAACCGAAAAATTGATCACGACAGGAGCCTCGGGCACCGATTGGTGCGCTGCACGAACATATTGTTTCGCAAGTGGATAAAATCTCACGCTTGATACCCGCTCGATGAACGACCGGAGTCGACCCAGAGCGGGCGTTCATTGCGCCACGATGGACATCAGCAACCCGGCATTACCGGCCATTGCTGGCTGTTCGATGGGCTCGCCGAGGGTTGGGAGAGGGGCGAACCTCACTCGCAACAAGAGGATGCTTCCGTCCAAACCGGACACGCCGGTTCTCAAGACTGGAAGTTTGAGGTAAGCTACAGATCGAGACCGAGCCGGATGAAGGAGAGGAAAGCGGGGGTCTGCCCAGTTGCTGGCTCTCCCGCGGCGTCGCCGGCCGGACAGGATGGAGGAGACCGCCATGGCCTATGTCGATTGGTCCTTGCATGGTCATTCAATCGCCAACTGCAACTGCGACTTCGGGTGTCCCTGTCAGTTCAATACACTGCCGACCCATGGCGACTGCCGGGCGATGACGGCGGTCAAGATCGACAAGGGGCATTTCGGCGAAATCGATCTGAGTAGCCTGGCGTTCTGCGGCATGTTCGCTTGGCCTAGCGCGATTCACCTCGGCAACGGCGAGGCGTTCGTCGTCATCAGCGATCACGCGAACGAGGCGCAGCGCAACGCTCTCCTGACCATTCTGTCGGGGAAAGAGACCGCGCCCGGCGCGACGATCTTCAACGTGTTCGCCCCGACGTTCGCCAAGATGCACGACCCGGTTTTCGCGCCGATTGAATTCTACCTCGACCTGGAAAAGAGAATCGGCCGCGTACGCATCCCCGGCGTCATCGACACATCGATTGAGCCCATTCGCAACCCCGTCAGCGGAAAAGAGCATCGCGTCAGCGTACATCTGCCAGAGGGGTTCGAATACCATCAGGCGGAATACGCGAGCGGGAGCACGAGAGCAGACGGGCCGATCAAGCTGACGCTCGCCAACTCGCACTCCCACGTCTATGACCTGCACATGACGACGAACGGCGTCGTGTAGAGGCCCGGCCCGCGCCATGTCCGACCTGGCGCTTGAGCGCGCGCTTCTTCGCGACCGGTGGATCGTGGGCGGCTGTCTGGCGCTGCTGGTCGCGATCGCCGGCCTCTGGCTCTGGCGCGACTATGTTGCGATGGCGCGCTGGGACGAATCGATGGCCGCGATGGGCATGAAGGACATGGAGATGGAGGGCGGGCCGA
>JBEKSH010000697.1:0-2743 GCA_049517235.1 Roseiarcus sp.
CGCGTCATTTTCAAAAGGGCGTCGCTTACCTGACGCTTTCCGGCTTGGTGCTCGCGGGCGTCGCTGTCCCCGCACGGAGCAAGGCGCCGGCGGGAGGCCATGCTCCGGTCGGGCATATCGGACACCTCGGGCAAATCGGACATCTCGGACAAATCGGCAATTTCGGCGTCTTCGGCGTCCTCGGCTTGGCCCCAGCAAACAACACGACGAACAACAACGCACCCGTCTCGGTCTTTGGCGTCAATGTCGGCAACACGAACAACGCCGTCGGCGCGAACGCGACGAATGTCAGCGTCTCGACAAGCTCGACCAGCACAACCGCTTCGAACGTCTCGACCGGTTCGTCGAGCACCGTCGGCAAAAGCGCGCCGACTGCCCCGGCTCCGAGCGCAACCGCGGCTGTCGCTGCAGCCACGGCAAGCCCGGCAAGCGCCGGGCGCAGAATATTTGCGAACGCCTGGACGCCGGTCGAGGACGGGGTTGGGACTCTCGTCGAGAGCATCTCGCAGCAGGCCGAAAGCGCGCTCAGCGTGTGCTGGCTCGACACCCCGGACTGCGTCGCGGACGTGCTCGACCGCTACGCCGCTGCGCTGCAGCAGATTGCCCCCCGGCTGCCCCCCGCGTTGCGCAATCTGCCCGGCATCGTGGCGAGAGCGGCGCGAAGGGCGCGCGCCGCGACCAGCGCGCAGGAAGCGGTTCTCATTTTGCGCCACGCCATCGCTCAGGTGCACAAAAGCATCGCCCTGCTGAAGGCCGACGACCCGGTGGCGCAGAGGGCAGACACGCGCGCAGGCGGTTTCGTCGTCGCCACGCTGCAGGTCGCACAAGAAAAACTTGAGACGGCCGTCGGCCTCTAGCCGCGCTCCGCGCTAAAGCAAGGCGCAACGGTCGGAACTTTGACGGCGCCTGAGAGTTGAGCAGGACGCTCGCCGGCTATGCGAGCATCGCTGGGCGCGGGGCCTGCCGCGTGGTAGACTTGTCGCCTCGGTCGACCTGAGAGGCAGACCGTATCTTAAGAAATGCAGCCGGTCGGAATCCGGGTATCGGACTTGATCGGCCAACCTCTGATCCAGGAAGAACGCCCGTGAGAAAGTTCTTTTCCGATGCTTTGAAGGGCGCCGGCCGCCTTGCCGCTCGCCTCCATCCCTTCCCTTCCCTCTTCGTCGCCCTCGCTGTAGGCATGGCGGTCGTCGCCGCGACGCGCGCCGCGCCTGCCGACGGCGACGGCGAGGCGACAAGGCCGAGCGATGAACGCGTCGTCGCCGGCGTCGCCCACCCGGAGCTGCCGTTCATGGTCGCCGACGATGCGACGGCGCCGGCCGCGCCCCAGAGCGGCTCGACGCCGCCGGCGTCGGACCGGGTTTCGCAGGAGAATATTTTCTGGGATTCGGTGCAGAAATCGAACAGTCTCGCCGATTACAAGGCCTATCTCGAGGCTTATCCCAACGGCGTCTTCGCGCCTCTCGCGCGTAATCGCATCGCGGCGATGACGCCGGCTGCCGAAACGGCGCAACCGAACCCGACGGCGCCCGCCCTGCCGCCGCTTGGCCCGGCTCAGCACCCCCCTGGCCCACCTCAGCCTCCCCCTGGCGCTCCTAAAGCCAACGCGCCGCAGCCCGACGAGAACGCGCCCGGCCCCGCGGAGAACGCGCCCGGCCTTGAGCAGAACGCGCCGTCGGCGGAGGCGCTGAGAGCGGAAGTCGGAACTGCCGAGACGGAACAAGCGCTCAATCTCAATCGTCGCGACGCAAGGGTGTTGCAGGAGCGGCTCGCGGCGCAGGGGCTTTATTCCGGCCCGATCGACGGCGACCTCGGCCCGGGTTCTCGCGCCGCGATCGCCGGGTGGCAGCAACGCCATGGAGTGTCGCCGACGGGCTTTCTCGGACCGCTCCTTCTCGGGGCGATGCAGGCCGAAAGCGGGCCCGTCAGCGGCCAGCGGGTCAACGGGCAAGGCTGTCCGCCCGGTTTTCACCCAGGTCCGTATGGGCGTCGCTGCTGGGTCAATCGCTGAGGGTCGATGCGCCGCGCACGCGCGTCGCGCTCGGCAACGAGCGCCGCGAATCGCGGCCCGCGGTTCCTTGCGGTCTCGTTTCGCCAATATCTTGGCGAGGCCGGTGCGGCGTCTCGCCCTCCCGCCCGACGCGCTATCCGATCTCCCGCATCGCGCGCGCCAGCGTCCGCAGGTCGCGCCAGGCGGCGCGCTTTTGCGCGGGCTGGCGCAAGAGATAGGCCGGGTGAAGCATCGGTAGCGCCTTGATCACCGCGCCGTCCATCGGATACACGAACCACTGCCCCCTCGCGCGCGTAATCCCCTCCTTCAGGCCGAGCAAAGTGTGGGCGGCCGATCCGCCGAGGCAGACGAGCAACTTGGGCGCGACGAGTTCGATCTGGCGGCGGATGAACGGCAGGCAGATCGCCGTCTCCTGCAGCGTCGGCGCGCGGTTGCCGGGCGGGCGCCAGGGCACGACATTGGCGATATAGACCTTGCCGCGGTCGAGGCCGATCGAAGCGAGCATGCGGTCGAGCAACTGGCCGGCGCGGCCGACGAACGGGCGCCCGATCCGGTCCTCGTCCGCGCCCGGCGCCTCGCCGACCAGCATGATTCGCGCGTTCGGCGCGCCATCGGAAAACACCAGCTGCGTCGCCGTCGCCTTCAGCGCGCAGCCATCGAATTTCTCGAGCACGGCGCGTAATTCTTCAAGATTTTGCGCGCTGGCCGCCAGGGTGCCCGCCGAGCGCCTCG
>JBEKSH010000698.1:0-2739 GCA_049517235.1 Roseiarcus sp.
CCTCGACGGCGGAATTGCCGCCGCCCACGACAATGACGTTCTTTCCGCGAAAGAAAAAGCCGTCGCAAGTCGCACAGGCCGAAACGCCATAGCCCTTGAAAGCCTGTTCGCTCGGCAGTTCGAGCCATTTCGCCTTGGCGCCGGTCGCCAGTATGATCGAATCGGCGACAAGCGCGCGCCCGCTGTCGCATTCAATGGCGAACGGCCGCCGGCTCAGATCGAGGCGCGTGACATATTCGCCCTCGATCCGCGCGCCGACATGGGCGGCCTGGGCGCGCATCTGCTCCATCAGCCAGGGCCCCTGAACGGGCAGCGCGAAGCCGGGATAGTTTTCGACGTCGCTGGTGATCATCAACTGGCCGCCCGGCTCGAAGCCCGCCAGCATCAGCGGCTCCAGCATGGCGCGCGCCGCGTAGACCGCCGCCGTATAGCCGGCCGGACCCGAACCGACAATCACCACGCGTTCGCGATCCATGGGGTTCAACGCGGACATAGACCCTCGCCTGTTCGATCGCCCGCCGATGACAATTCGGGCCATTGTGAGGAATAGGCTCTGTTATATGGGCGCCCGCCCTTTATCGGCAACAACGCCTTGCCGATGGCGACGAAGCCGCCGCTTGCAAATTGCGCCGCCATGCGGCCTGATCGCGCGTCCAGGAGGATCGTCATGCTTGTTCTACGCTCGTCGCCGGCATCGCCGTTCGGCCGAAAGGTCAGGATCGCGGCGGCTGTCCTTGGGTTGTCGGATCGAATCGACGTCGTGGCGGCGGACACCAACGATCCCGGCGATTCCTTGCGGCGCCAAAATCCTTTGGGCAAGATTCCCGTGCTTATTCTGGAGGATGGCGCGGTCCTTTATGACAGCCGCGTGATTGTCGAATATCTCGATTGGGTGGCGGGAGGCGGCAAGATCATTCCCGCCGCGCCGGGGCGTTTCCGCATTTTGACGCTCCAGGCTCTGGCCGACGGGATCATGGACGCCGCCATTTTGCAGATTTACGAAACCCGCTTTCGCGAGCCCGGCCAATATGTCGGCAAATGGCTGGATCACCAGGCGGCGAAGGTCGAGCGGGCGCTCGAGCGGGTGGAGGCTGCGCCGCCCGAGGCGGCGGCGCGCGATATTGGCGCCATCGCGTTGGCCTGCGCCCTGGGCTATCTCGATCTGCGCTTTGGCGGGCGCTGGCGCGTCGGCCATCCTCGCCTCGCGGCGTGGCTGGATGCTTTTGCGGCTGGCGTGCCGGCCTTTGAAGGGACGCGATTTACGATGCCGGCGTAGCTTTCCGTCCACGAAAAAGCCCGACAGGTTTCCCCGTCGGGCTCGACCTTAGACGGCGTTCTTCGCCGGATCAGAACTTGTAGTTGACGCCCACCTTGAACGTGTTGACGTTCAGGCCGGCCTTCACGACGTCGGGGCTGCCGGCGAAATAGGTTTTGTCGCTCAGCTGCGAAAAGAGATATTCGGCTTTCGCCGAAATATTGTTAGTGAAAGCATATTCAACGCCGCCGCCGAGCGCCCAACCGTTCTGCCAGCCCGAATTGGAGTAGGAGAGGCCGGCCGCCGTCAGATCCGTGCCGCGAACGTCGCCGCCGGCATAGCCGCCCGCCACATAGAACAAGGCGCGGTCAGCCGCCAAGCCGAAGCGCGCGAGAATGTTGCCGAGGGAATCAACCTTCTGCGAGGTTGAGGAGCCATTGAGCAAGATCTGGGTCTTGGTGAGGTCGGCCCAGTCGAGCGAGGCTTCGACACCAGTGACGAACTGGCCGATCTGATAGTTGTAGCCCGCCGTTCCGCCGACAAGCCCGCCAGACGGATTGCCGAACGTCGCATTGCCGCCGCTGCCAAAGCCATAGCCGCCGTTGACGCCGACATAGAAGCCCGTCCACGTGAAGGGCGGCGGAACATAGACGGGGGCGGGCGGGGGCCCTTTGCGGGTAGGCAAGTCGGCGGCGAAGGCCGACGTCGCGACAGTCGCCAAAAGCGCCGCGGTCAGAATCTTTTTCATCACAATCTCCTTTTTACCGACCATTTCAGGGGAATGCGTAAGCCACCCCGCCGGCATGAAGAGATTCATACTTTAGAACCAGAAGAAAGTCTGTTGCGCATAGATCACAAATCCGTAACTCAATACGGCAAAATCTTGGCAATTATAGGAAAGTAATATGATTCAAAATCGAGCTAATCAACGATATTTGCGCGGTGCAAGAGAGCGACGGTTTCCTAATGTATATTCATGTGCTGCCAGTTAGCGAGATAATTTATTGAGGTAAATAATTCGTGTATTTGTGTCATTCGTCCCGAAAACCTCCCGCGCCAACGCGCGGAAGACCAAGAGATCGACCGTCGCGGATCGTTTGGGCGGGCGATGGTGACGCCGCGCCAAGAAAACAGGGCGCCTGTTCGATGGGTCCGGGCCGGTTCCAGCGCGATGAAACAGGCGCGCGTCTGGGTTTTAACGCATTTTCTTCGCGCCAACCGACCTCGCCTTTGCTCAGGGGCGTCGCCGGACGGGTCATCGCGTGGAAGCGCAACTGTCCGGCGCCACGAGGTGCAAGGGACCGCGCTCTATGCGCAGCTTTGCTGGCCGGCCGCGAAGAAGAGCGCGCTCAGTCGGCGGTGGGCAGACGGCGGATCGTGAATTCGATGCGCCCGTCGGCCAGCTCGCGCCAGAACTCGATCTCCGTCATATAGGCGGCCTTCGGATAGCGATCGAACCATTCCAGCGCCTTTTCGCGCGCCTC
>JBEKSH010000699.1:0-2733 GCA_049517235.1 Roseiarcus sp.
CCGCAATGTATCGCTCACCGATACATTTCTCTTGCGACCCGTATCTCTCTGCGATACATGCGACAGCAAGAGCGGCGGCAACGATCCTGAGCTTCAAAGATAAGACGACCGAGCTCGTTTTTTCGGGCAAATGCCCGAAGGGCTTCCCGACGGATGCGTTCAAGGTCGCGCGCCGCAAGCTCGAAGCCGTCAACGCCGCGGCGAAATTGGAAGACCTCGCGAGCCCTCCCGGCAACAAGCTTCACCGCTTGGCGAAGGACCGCCAAGGCGAGCATGCCATTTGGATCAACGACCAATATTGGGTCTGCTTCGCTTGGACCCCGGCCGGCCCGGAGAACGTTGAGATCGTTGACTACCACTGAGCCTCTGAATCGCGATTGCTATGTAATTCCACACCGCAACAGGAGGGCGCCTGTGCCCGCGAACATCGAGATTGTTGCAACCCTGCCGCCCATGCACCCTGGCGAGATGCTGCGCGAGGAGTATCTCAAGCCGCTCCATCTGTCCGCCGGCGCTCTCGCCAGGTCCTGCGGCGTTCCGCGCACCCGTATCGAGCGGATCGCCAATGAGAAGCTTGGCGTCACCGGCGACACCGCGATCAGGCTTGCCCGCGTGCTTGGAACATCGCCAGAATTCTGGATGAACCTACAGGGCCGCTACGAGATCAGAATGGCGCTCAGCGAAGCGGGCGACGCCGTAGAACGGCTTCGCCCTCTGGAGACGGTCGCCGCCTGACGCGCGTCGCCAACCTCGGCCAAATCACGCGGGTCGAGGTCCCACCTCGATTGCCGCTTCTTGAGAGAGCACGAGGGCAGGAACGCAAAAAGGGCCGGGAGCGATCCCGACCCTTCCTATTCGCAGAAGGCGAAGATAGCGGATCAATCGCCGCCAGCGCCGGTACATCCGCGGTCGCTGGTCGGCTTGATCCATTGAGCCGGTTAGACGGCCTGGAGCTTGTCCGCGGACATCTTGCCCGAACGCGCGTCCGAGACCAGCTCGAAGCTGATCTTCTGACCTTCGCGCAGATCGTTCATTCCGGCGCGTTCAACCGCGCTGACATGAACGAAAGCGTCCTTGCCGCCATCATCCGGCTGAATAAATCCGTAGCCTTTTTCCGAATTGTACCACTTCACAACGCCTGTCGTCATGACGATCCCCTTTCGAAGATGAGTTTAGAGACGCGGTTCCGCGGCGCGGAACCATCGTCAATTTTCGATTTTTGGTGGGAATTCGTCAGCTTAGGCGATAAAATCGCTCGGGGCCAAGGTAGTCCGGCCGAATTTCGAAGACCTCACTTAAGAAGTCCGCCTCGCCTTGTCAAGGCGCGCGAAGCGCTTGGCGTAGCGGCCTGGTCTTGATGGCGAGCGCGGCGATGGCGCGGGGCGCGGTCGCCGCCTGACGCGCGCCGCCGCCGGGATCGACGCTTTCGGCCTTTCGGGCCGGTCGCGCATCGGCTTTCGACTTAAAGCCTTTGCTCATTAATTGCGCCGATAAGAATCGGCGGAGCGGCCTTGTTCCTGGCGCAGGTCTGGGCTAGACGCGAACCGTGGTCGTTCCGAATCCGCCGCTCCGCCACGGGCGGCGAGGGATCTGGTCGGTATCGCTTCGGGCGAAACCAACAGGAGGCCAGTATGTTTACAGCGGACACTGCGTCGAACAGCAACCATCCGTATGCGCCGAGCTATGACAGCTCATTGCTCGGCCAGGAGTTCCGCATCAACGACGCCGGCGACGTGTCCGCGCTCTATGGGGCGTCGGCGGGCCACGCCACCTCCGCGCATTATTCGTCGGCGGCAAAGCCGGCGCCGACATTGATCGGCCCTTCCGACGGCCTGCAGTTCGACCTCGTCTGGGGTCGCTCGGTGGCCAATTCCCCCAGCGGATTCATGCGGGCGATTATCGACGCCGCGGCGGAATACGCCACGCTGTTTGCGAGCTCCACGCTTGGCCATGAGCTGATCAAGATCCACGTCGGTTACGGCTATATCGACGGCGCGCCGCTGGCGTCGAATGCGCTCGGCGAGAGCGAAAGCGATGGCTACCTGACCAATTACGCGACCGTCACGAACGCGCTGGAGCACGAGGGTTACAGCTTCTCGGCCTCCAACGAGCCGGCGGCAAGCCAGTTCTTCGTAACCAGCGCGGAGGCCAAGACGCTCGATTTGATCAATCCCGCTTCGCGCGCTCTCGACGGGTTTGTCGGCTTCGCCGCCCGCGGCGATTGGAATACGACCGCCGACGCAGGTCCATCAAACACCGGAACTTCGGCGGGTTTGTTTGACCTGCAGGCTGTCGCCGCGCACGAAATCAGCGAGGTCATGGGCCGCATCGGCATGGAAGGCGAAAGTGTGCGCGGCCAACCTACTTATACGCCGCTGGACCTCTTCCACTACCGGAGCCCGGGCGTTCTCGAACTCTCGCCGGGCGGGGGCTATTTCTCCGTCAACGACGGAGCGACCACCAATTCAGGGACGCCTCTCGGACCCCTCGGCTTCTATAACGACGCGGCGGTCAACGGCGGCGACATCGCCGACTGGGCGTCGATCCTGTCGATCACGCAGTCGCAGACGCTGGGGCTGACCCCCGGCGATTATGACGCCTATGACGCTTTTGCGCGCGCAGGCGTCAATGGGGACGTGTCGGAAGCCGACATCATCGAGGACGCCGCGCTGGGCTACAGGTTGGGTTGACGACGCGCATGAAATTGAGCGCCGTGCTGTTCGACCGTTCCAG
>JBEKSH010000700.1:0-2730 GCA_049517235.1 Roseiarcus sp.
TCGATCTGTTCGAGGTCAACGAAGCCTTCGCCTCCGTCGTGCTGCGTTTCCAGCAGGCGTTCGGCGTCGATCCGAACAAGGTCAACGTCAATGGCGGCGCGATCGCGATGGGTCATCCGCTGGGCGCCACGGGCGCGATGATTCTCGGCACGGCGCTCGACGAACTCGAGCGCACCGGCAAGGCCACGGCTCTCATCACGCTGTGCATCGGCGGTGGCATGGGAACGGCAACCATCATCGAGCGCGTCTAACAAAAAAGCGGAGACAGACCCATGAATCTCACCAATTTCCGTTTTGAGACCGACGCCGACGGCGTCGCCCTCATCACTTGGGACATGCCAGGCCGCTCGATGAATGTGCTCACAGCCGAAGTGATCGGGGAACTCGCCGCCATCGTCGACAAGGTCGCCGGCGACGCCTCGATCAAAGGCGCCGTCGTCGCCTCCGGCAAGGACGGGTTCTCCGGCGGCGCCGATCTCACCATGCTTCAGGGCATGGGCCGCGAATATGCGCGCCTCGCCAAGGCCGAGGGCGAGGAAGCGGCGATGCGCTTCTTCTTCGATCAATCGCGCCAGCTGTCGCTCATCTATCGGCGGCTTGAGACTTGCGGCAAGCCGTTCGCCGCGGCGATCAACGGCGCTTGCATGGGCGGCGCGTTCGAACTGGCGCTCGCCTGCCATTACCGGATCGCGTCGGACGGCGAGAAGACGCGCCTCGGCCTGCCGGAAATCAAGGTCGGGCTGTTTCCCGGCGGTGGCGGCACGCAGCGCGTCGCCCGTCTGATGCAAACGGCCGACGCGTTGCAGATGCTGTTCAAGGGCGATCAATTGCGCGCCAGCGCGGCCAAGGCGATGGGATTGATCCATGACGTCGCGCCGCTCGGCGATATCGTCCAGCGCGCCAGGGATTGGGTGGTGGCCAACCCCAACGCGAAAGCGCCGTGGGACGATCCGAAATTCAAATTGCCGAGCGGCCGCGTCTTTTCCCCGTCCGGCATGGCGATCTGGCCGGCGGCCAATGCGATCTATCGCCGCGAAACCTACGACAATTATCCCGCCGCCAAGGCCATTCTGCAGAGCGTGTTCGAAGGCCTGCAACTACCGATGGATTTGGCGCTGGCGGTCGAGAGCCGCTATTTCGCGAAAATCCTTCGCTCGAAGGAAGCGGCGGCGATGATCCGCTCGCTGTTCGTCTCGATGGGCGAACTCAACAAGGGCGCGCGGCGCCCGGCCGACGTTCCCGCGACCAAATTGCGCAAGATTGGCGTCCTCGGCGCCGGCTTCATGGGGGCCGGGGTCGCCTACGTCAGCGCCAACGCCGGGCTCGAAGTCGTGCTGATCGACCGCGACCAGGAATCGGCCGACAAGGGCAAGGCCTATTCGCACAAGCTCATCAGCAATCAGATCGCCAAGGGCCGCGCCAAATCCGCCGACCGCGACGCTTTGCTGGCGCGCATCAAGGCGAGCGCCGACTACAATGATCTGGCCGGCTGCGACCTTATCGTCGAAGCCGTGTTCGAGGATCGCGCGGTCAAGGCCGAAGCGACCCGCAAAGCCCAAGCGGTGGTGGGGCCCGAAGTCATTTTCGCCACCAACACGTCGACCCTGCCGATCACGTCGCTGGCCGAGACTTCGCTCAAGGCCGACAATTTCATTGGCGTGCATTTCTTCTCGCCCGTCGAAAAAATGATGCTGGTCGAGATCATCATGGGCGAAAAAACCGGCGCTCGCGCGCTCGCTGCGGCGATGGACTACGTGCGCGCGATCCGGAAAACGCCGATCGTCGTCAATGATTGCCGGGGTTTCTACGCCAACCGCTGCGTCGGCAATTATATCCGCGAAGGCCATCTGATGCTGATGGAGGGCGTGCCGCCCGCGATGATCGAGAACGCCGCCAAAATGGCCGGCATGCCGGTCGGCCCATTGTCGCTCAACGACGAAGTGGGGATCGACCTGGGGTGGAAAATCCTGCTGGCGACCAAAAAGGATCTCGGCGACGCGTCCGTCGATCCGGTGCAGGAGAAGCTTCTCGAAGCGATGGTCGTCGTGGAGAAGCGCTTCGGCCGCAAGAACGGCAAGGGCTTTTACGACTATCCCGAGAAGGGCCCCAAAAGCCTATGGCCGGGCCTCGCCAAAATCGCCCGAAACGCGCTAGATCCTGACACGCTCGGCGTGCAGGAGCTGAAGGACCGCTTTCTCGTCACGCAAGCGCTGGAAGCGGCGCGCTGCATGGAGGAGAGGGTCGTCACCGATCCGCGCGAAGCCGACGTCGGCTCGATCCTCGGCTTCGGCTTCGCGCCGTTCGCCGGCGGCACGCTCTCCTATATCGATGGCGTCGGCGCGGCGCGCTTTGTGGCGCTGGCGCAATCGCTGGCCGTCAGGCACGGCGACCGGTTCAAGCCCAATGCGCTGCTGATCGAGATGGCGAAGAAGGGGGAGACGTTCTACGGCCGGTTCGGCGAGAAACCGAAGGCGGCGTGAGGCGTTGGACGACTATGAGCGCTCACGCCGTCATGTATGGACGGCCCCCTGGTTGCAAGGCATTTTTCAACGGCTTCGGCTTGAAGTCTGGAGCGGTCATGTATTCGGCCTTTTTATGCGGCTCATGGCCGCTGGCCCCGATGGGTTTCGCGGATTGGGCTCCCTGCGTTGCGGCGCGCTTTTGAGGCGCGATGACGGTTCGGAGTGTCCCAACCCAGGTCCTGACCTTTTTGCCGTCGCTGCCAATTGC
>JBEKSH010000701.1:0-2723 GCA_049517235.1 Roseiarcus sp.
AGACCGTGCTCGACCTTACGGGCGCCGGGCCTCACCCCCTATGTCCTGCCGGCCGCCGTCGTCATTCTCGTCGCGCTGTTCGCCATTCAGCCGCAGGGCACGGCGCGCATCGGGCGGGCGTTCGGGCCGATCATGCTGGCCTGGTTCGTCGTCATGGCCTTGTTGGGACTTTACGGCGTCGCCCAGCATCCGAGTATCGTGGCGGCGCTCAATCCGCTATACGGCCTTCGCTATCTCTTTTCGGGCGGGCTGACGAGCTTTCTGGTGCTTGGCGGCGTCTTCCTTTGCGTGACGGGGGCCGAGGCTCTCTACGCCGACATGGGGCACTTCGGGCCCGCGCCGATCCGGCTCGCCTGGAACTTCGTCGTCTTGCCGAGCCTGGTGCTCAACTATATCGGCCAGGCGGCGCTGGTGCTGGAAGGCGCGCCGACGCAGGGGAATATTTTCTATCGCTTGTGTCCGGCCCCGCTTCTGATGCCGCTGATCGTGCTGGCGACGATGGCGACGATCATCGCCAGCCAATCGATCATCACCGGCGCCTTTTCGATGACGAGGCAGGCAATTCAACTGGGCTGGATGCCGCGACTGACGATCAAGCAGACTTCTTCGGAGGGCTACGGCCAGATTTATGTCGGAGCGGTCAATTGGTCGCTGATGGTCGTCACGCTCGGCCTGACGCTGGGGTTCGGCAAATCCGACAATCTGGCGGCCGCCTATGGCATCGCGGTGTCGCTGACCATGCTGATGACGTCGGTGCTGCTGTTCATCGCGATGCGCGAGATCTGGAGCTGGAGCGCCGTCGCGGCCGGACTGGCCGCCGGCTGCTTTCTCATTGTCGACGCCGCTTTTTTCGCCGCCAACATGGCCAAGGTTCTCGAGGGCGGCTATGTGCCGCTGCTGCTGGCGATCGCCGTATACGCCGTAATGTGGATCTGGCATCGCGGCGTCGGGGCGGTTCACGACCGGGTTCTCGAGACGTTTACGCCGATCGAGCCGCTGCTGGAAAAGCTGGCGTCGGGCGCCGTCCCGCGCGTTCCCGGCTCCGCCGTCTTCTTTACCCGCGCGGCCAAGGGCGCTCCGCCCGTCATGATCTGGCATCTCAAGCACAACCGCGCCCTGCACGAATTCGTGCTTGTCGTGAGGTTGAGCTTCGCCTCGACGCCCCGCGTGGCGCCGGAGGATCGTCTGACCCTGACGCAGGCGGCGCCCAACTTCTGGCGCGCCGACGTGCGTTACGGTTTCATGGATTCGCCCGACATCCCGAAACTTTTAGCGCAAAGCAAGGTCATGGGCTGCAACATCAACCTGGACGACGTGACCTATTATGTCGGGCATGAAACGATCGTCTCGCGCGAGGATAGCCAGGGCCTGCCGCACTGGGAGGAAGCGGCCTTCGCCTTCATGCTGCGCAACGCCGCGCGGCTCAGTGATTTCCTGAAACTGCCGAGCGACCAAATCGTCGAAATCGGGCGTCAGATTGCGATCTGAGGGGGACTTCGGGTTCGACTGAGCGTCCCTCGCTCTAGGCGTTCCCGCCAACAACCGCCGCGATCACCGCCTCCGTAACTTGGCGCGTCGTCGCATCGCCGCCTAGATCGGGCGTCCGCAGTTTCGCGTCTGCCGTGACTCGCTCGATAGCGCGCATCAGGCGGTCGGCCGCGCGCTTCTCGCCCAGATGCTCCAGCATCATCGAAGCCGTCCAGAATGCGCCCACCGGGTTGGCGATTCCCTTGCCCGCAATATCGAAAGCTGAGCCGTGAATGGGTTCGAACATCGAGGGGAACTTGCGCTCGGGATTGAGATTGGCGGTTGGCGCAATGCCGAGCGAGCCGGCGAGCGTCGCGGCGAGATCGGAGAGAATGTCGGCGTGCAGGTTGGTCGCGACGATCGTGTCGAGCGTGCCGGGCTTCATCGTCATGCGCATAGTCATGGCGTCGACCAGCATCTTGTCCCACGCCACATCCGGAAACTCGCGCGCCACCTCGGCGCCGATTTCGTCCCACATCACCATGGCGTGGCGTTGCGCGTTCGATTTGGTCACAATGGTGAGGAGCTTGCGCGGGCGCGAGCGCGCCAGCGCGAAGGCGAAGCGGAAGATGCGCGCGACGCCGGTTCGCGTCATGATCGAGACGTCTGTCGCGACTTCCTCCGGCAAGCCGCGATGCACGCGGCCGCCAACGCCCGAATATTCGCCCTCCGAATTTTCGCGCACGATCACCCAATCGAGTTCGGGACCGCGCACGTGACGCAACGGACTGACGATGCCGGGCAGGATGCGGGTCGGGCGGACATTGGCGTATTGATCGAACGGCTGGCAGATCGCCAGCCGCAGGCCCCACAGGCTGATGTGATCGGGCACGTCGGGCGCGCCGACGGCGCCGAAATAGATCGCATCATGATTCCTGATTTGGTCGCGCCCGTCCTGCGGCATCATCAGGCCGGTCGCCTTGTAATAGTCGCAGCCCCAGCCAAAATGATCGAAGGCCAAATCAAATCCGCCATCGCGCTGGGCTGTCGCGGCGAGAACTTCGACGCCGGCCGGGATGACTTCCTTGCCGATTCCGTCGCCGGGAATAACCGCGATTCTGTATCGCCTCATAGTTCTACTGAGTCACGATTTTCATAGATTCGCGCGGCTGTGAGATTTGCTATTTTGCCGATTCGGCTGAATGGCGAAGGGCGGCGAAGATGGAGCATGAGGCGCAATCGCGTGAAGCGCGTTT
>JBEKSH010000702.1:0-2723 GCA_049517235.1 Roseiarcus sp.
ACCGCTATTTCACCGACGGCGAAATTCTGTTTTCGCGGCTGGCGCAGGGTTGTCAGGCCCATTTCGCGCAGCCGGCGACCCTGCCCAATCCGCCGGCGATCGACGCCAAGAACCGGCTTTGGCGCTGGCTGAAGGGCCTGGCCGGCCGCGCCGGCATGTTCTGACCGCGCCGCCGCGACCCGGCTTTCAGCAAGCGGGCGCGGCCACGGCGGCGTGCCGGCGATCGAGCGTCATCGAGGCCAGCGTCAGGCCAAGTCCGACCAGCGCGATCGCCACCCCGACCCACGGCGTCGCATCGTAGCCGGCGCCCAGACGGATCGGAATGGCGCCGAACCAGGCGCCCGCGCCGCAACCGATGTTGAACGCCCCCTGGTTGAGCGTCGAGACGAGGTTGGGGGCGCCGCGCGCGACGTCGATCACCCGCATCTGCAACGGCGAGACCAGCGCGAAGGAAACGATTCCCCACACGAACATCGTCAGGCCGGCGAGCGCCGCGTAATGGCTTGTCCAGGTGAAGGCGGCGAGCACCGCGACGAGGGCGAGAAACAACCAGGCTATGGTTCGCAGCGCGTTCCAGTCGGCGAGCCGGCCGCCGAGGAGGTTTCCGAGAGTCAGGCCGACGCCATAGATCACCAGCACGCCGGTGACCGCCTGCGGCGAAATCCCGGTCACCGTTTCGAGAATCGGCGCGATATAGGTGAACACCGCGAAGAAACTCGCAGCGGAAGCCGCGCTCATCGCCATGCCGACGACGACGCGACGATCGCGTAGCACGCCGAATTCGCGCAGCACGTCGCCGGCCTTCGACCGCGCCTCGCGCGGCACGAACAGCGCGACGCCGCTCGCCGCGATCGCGCCGATCAACGCGACGCAACCGAATGAAGCGCGCCAGCCCAGGGCCTGGCCGAGCGCGGTGCCGCCGGGCACGCCGAGCACGTTGGCCAGGGTCAGGCCCGCGAACATCAGCGACATCGCCTGGGCGCGCTGGTTTTTCGGCGCCAGATCCGCCGCCACCACCGCGCCGATGCCGAAGAACGCGGCGTGCGAGAAGGCGGTGAGCACGCGCGCCGCCATCAAGAACCAATAGGAGGGCGCCAGCGCGCACAGCAGGTTGCCCAAGGCGAAGAGCGCCATCAGGCCGATCAGCGCGCCTTTGCGCGGCAGTCCGGCGGTGAGGATCGCCAGGATCGGCGCCCCGACGACGACGCCAGCGGCGTAGCCTGCGACGATCAGGCCGGCGGCGGGAATCGAAACGTCGAGATCGCGCGCCACGTCGGGCAGCAGGCCCATGATGACGAATTCGGTGGTGCCGATGCCGAACGCGCCGGCGGCCAAAGCGGCGAGTGGCAAGGTGAGGCGCAAAGCGGCTCCGATCGGGCGGATGGGAGAAATCGGCGAATGAAAGCGAGCCGCCGGGCAGTTTCTTGATGCGCCGGGCGACGAACCGCAACGGCTTTTCGATCACGATCCCGCGAGCATGCGGCGCAGGCGCTCTACCCCGCGAACACCACCGTCTTGCCGCGGTTGAGCAGCACGCGATCCTCCAGGTGATGGGCAAGGGCGCGCGACAACACGCGGCGCTCGATGTCGCGCCCCTTGCGCACGAGATCCTCGGGCGTGTCGCGGTGGCTGATCGTCTCGACGTCCTGTTCGATGATCGGCCCCTCGTCGAGATCGGAGGTCACGTAATGCGCGGTCGCGCCGATCAGTTTGACGCCGCGATGATGGGCCTGGTGATAGGGCTTGGCGCCCTTGAAGCCGGGCAGGAACGAATGGTGGATGTTGATGCACCGCCCCTGCAGCTTGGCCGCCAGCCCGTCGGACAGGATTTGCATGTAGCGGGCGAGCACCACGACGTCGCATTTCGAATTGCGCACGAGCTCCCAGACCTGGTTTTCCTGCTCCAGCTTGGTCTGCCTGGTCACCGGCAGATAATGGAACGGGACTTCGTCGAAATCGATATGCGCGTAGGTCGCGCGCGGATAGTTGGCGCCGATTCCGACGATGTCCATCGGCAATTCGCCGCTGCGCCAGCGATAGAGCAAATCGACAAGACAATGATCGAAGCGCGAAACGAGGATCAGAACCCGCTTCCTTTCGTCGCTCGCCCGCAGCGACCAGTTCATCGCAAACGGCGCGGCGACCTCGGCGAAGCGCTGGCGAAAGGTCGGCAGGTCGACGGCGCCGGCGACGCTGTCGAAAACGACGCGCATGAAGAAATTGCCGGTCTCGGTGTCGTCGAACTGTTGGGCGTCGAGAATATTGAAGCCGTCCTCGAACAGCGCTGTCGAAACTTTGGCGACGATGCCGGGCCGATTGGCGCAGGACAGGGTCAAAACATTGCGCAGGGCAGGCATGGCGTTGGGCGCCTCGACGGGAATGGAGCTAAATCAACATTATCGCGACGCACGCGTCTTGTCGCCAAAGCGCGAGATCGAAACGGCGCCGCGACCCGCGCCTTTTCTAAAACGCGCACCAGCTTCAATCGACATTCCCACTGGACTTGGCGACCCGAAAAAACAGTTGGCGCCATGTTGCAAGCCGGATCGCGGCGCCCACGCAAATCCCGCGAGACGCGACGCCCCGCGGCTTTTATCCCGCTTGCCGCGCCCGCTACGCACCCTCACCAGGACTCCAGAGGACCAAATCCCGGCGCGGGCCCGCGGCCCTTCCCGCTCAGTGCGACATCAGGATCGGCAGCGAGGGTTGACGCACGAGGTCGC
>JBEKSH010000703.1:0-2718 GCA_049517235.1 Roseiarcus sp.
TGCGCGTGCTCGACGGCGCGGTCTGCGTTCTCGACGGCAACCAGGGCGTCGAGCCGCAGACGGAAACCGTATGGCGCCAGGCCGACAAGTACGGCGTGCCGCGCGTGGTGTTCGTCAACAAGATGGACAAGACCGGCGCGGACTTTTTCCGCTGCGTCGAGGAGATCAACACCAAGGTCGGCGGCCGTCCGATCTGTATTCAGTTGCCGATCGGCTCCGAGCACGATTTCAAGGGCGTCATCGACCTTCTGCGCATGAAAGCCGTCGTCTGGGAAGAGGAGGGGCTCGGCGCAAAATATCATGACGAGGACATACCGGCTGAGCTGCTCGCCCAGGCGGAAGAGTACCGTCACGCGCTGATCGAGGCGGCGGTCGAACTCGACGACGACGTCATGGGCGCCTATCTCGACGGGCAGGAGCCCGATATCGAGACGCTGAAGCGCTGCATCCGCAAGGCGGTTCGCCAAATTACTTTCATTCCGATTCTGTGCGGCTCGGCGTTCAAGAACAAGGGCGTGCAGCCCCTGCTCGACGCGGTGGTCGATTATCTGCCCTCGCCCGTCGATCGCGGCGCGATCAAGGGCGTCGACATGAACACCGGCGAAGAGATCCTTCGCCAGCCGAAGGACAGCGAGCCCTTCTCGATGCTCGCCTTCAAGATCATGGACGATCCGTTCGTCGGCACGATCACGTTCTGCCGCGTCTATTCCGGCAAGATCGAGTCCGGCACGACGGTTCTGAATTCGACCAAGGACAAGCGGGAACGCGTCGGGCGCATGCTGCTGATGCATGCGAACAATCGCGAAGACATCAAGGAGGCCTTTTCCGGCGACATCGTCGCGCTGGCGGGTCTCAAAGATACCCGCACCGGCGATACGCTTTGCGACCTGCATAAGCCGGTCATCCTCGAAAAGATGGAGTTTCCGGAGCCGGTCATCGAAATCGCCATCGAACCGAAATCGAAGGCCGATCAGGAGAAGCTTGGCGTCGCGCTGGCCAAGCTCGCCGCCGAGGACCCGTCGTTCCGCGTCTCGACCGACCAGGAATCGGGTCAGACGATTCTCAAGGGGATGGGCGAGCTGCATCTCGACATCAAGGTCGATATCTTGCGCCGCACCTACAAGGTCGACGCTAATATCGGCGCGCCGCAGGTCGCCTATCGCGAGAAGCTGACCAAGCGTGTCGAGATCAACCACACCCACAAGAAGCAGACCGGCGGCACCGGCCAGTTCGCCAAGGTGACGATCGTGTTCGAGCCGGCGGAGCCGGGCGCGGGCTCGTCGTTCGAATCCAAGATCGTCGGCGGCGCGGTCCCGAAGGAATATGTCCCGGGCGTCGAAAAGGGCATCAACAGCGTGATGGGTTCGGGGATTCTGGCGGGCTTCCCTGTCGTCGACGTCAAGGCGACGCTGATCGACGGCGGCTACCACGACGTCGACTCGTCGGCCCTCGCGTTCGAAATCGCCTCGCGCGCGGCGTTCCGCGAAGCGCTGCAAAAGGGCGGCACGGTGCTGCTCGAGCCGATCATGAAGGTCGAGGTGGTGACCCCCGAGGAGCACACCGGCTATGTGATGGGCGATCTTCTGTCCCGTCGCGGCCACGTGCAGGGGCAGGATATGCGCGCCAACGCTGTCGTCATCAACGCGATGGTGCCGCTCGCGAACATGTTCGGCTATGTCAACAACTTGCGCTCGGGCACGCAGGGGCGCGCCAGTTTTACGATGCAATTCGATCACTACGAGCAAGTGCCTTCGAATGTCGCCACGGAGATCCAGGCGAAATATGCGTGAGGCGCGAGCCGAAACGTGCGGTTAGAAGCATTTAGTCCATCAGCAAGACGAGAAGGAGTCCGGCCATGGCCAAGGAAAAATTTTTGCGGAACAAGCCGCACTGCAACATCGGCACGATCGGTCATGTCGATCACGGCAAGACGTCGCTGACGGCGGCGATCACCAAGGTTCTCGCCGAGACGGGCGGGGCGACCTACACGGCCTACGATCAGATCGACAAGGCGCCGGAGGAGCGGGCGCGCGGCATCACGATCTCGACGGCGCATGTCGAATACGAGACCAAGGCCCGCCATTACGCCCATGTCGACTGCCCCGGCCACGCCGACTATGTGAAGAACATGATCACCGGCGCCGCGCAGATGGACGGCGCGATCCTGGTCGTCTCGGCCGCCGACGGCCCGATGCCGCAGACCCGCGAGCATATCCTGCTGGCCCGTCAGGTCGGCGTTCCCGCGCTCGTCGTCTATATGAACAAGGTCGACATGGTCGACGATCCCGAACTTCTGGAGCTCGTCGAGCTCGAGGTTCGCGAACTTCTGTCGAAATACGACTTCCCCGGCGACGACATTCCGATCGTCAAGGGCTCGGCGCTGATGGCGCTTGAAGGCAAGTCGCCGGAGATCGGCCACGACTCCATTCTCAGACTGATGGAGGCGGTCGACAAATACATTCCGCAGCCGGCGCGCCCGAAGGATCAACCCTTCCTTATGCCGGTCGAAGACGTGTTCTCGATCTCCGGGCGCGGCACCGTCGTCACCGGCCGTATCGAACGCGGCATCGTCAAGGTTGGCGAGGAAGTCGAGATCGTCGGCTTGAAGGACACCGTCAAGACCATCGTCACCGGCGTCGAAATGTTCCGCAAGCTGCTCGATCAGGGCGAGGCGGGCGACAACGTCGGCTGCCTGCTGCGCGGCACCAAGCGCGAGGA
>JBEKSH010000704.1:0-4686 GCA_049517235.1 Roseiarcus sp.
CGTGAAGCCGGTCGGCAGCGCCCCGTTCCATTGCTGCGTCAAACTCGCCACGAGAATCACCGCGAGCGGCGCGAGAAACAGGACGCCGAGCAGCAGCGCGCCGATAGTCCATATGACCACGCGGCCGGAGCGGGACCACACCAGCATGGCCTATCCTCCAAACCGCCGCGCGGCGAAGCGGTAGAGACCAAACAGCGCGAGCGACAAGCCTATGTTGACCATCGCGATGACGCAGGCCGTCTGGTAATCGGATTCCTGGATCGCCTTGTCGTAGATCAGCAGCGGCAGCGTGATCACGCCCTTGGCGCCGATGAACAGGACGATGCCGAATTCGTTGACGGTCAGCAGCAGGCAAAGGCTTCCGCCGGCGATCGCCGCCGGCACGGCGGCGGGGAGGATCACCTGTCGGACGATGCGCCAGGGGCGCGCGCCCAGAAGGCTCGCCACCTCGATCTGGCTGCGGTCGATCAGCGAGAAAGAGGCGAGCAAGGGTCGCATGACGAAGGGCGTGTAGACGGTGACTTCGGCCAGAACGACGCCCCACGCCGAATAGAGAAAGTCGACAGGCGGCGCCGCGAAATGCAAGCCCTGCATCAACGCGCCATTGAGGATGCCCGCCGACCCGTAAAGGAAAGTGAAGGCCAGCGTCACCAGGAAGGTCGGCAGCGCGATGAAGGTGTCGATAAGCCGCGCGACGAAGTTGCCGCCCGGAAACGGCGTGAAGGCGAGGATCAGCGCGAGCGCGAAGCCCAGCACGACGCAGCCCGCCGTCGCCGCGGTGGCGATTTCGGCGGTGTTCAGCAAGGCGTTCAGGAAGAAGCGCGATCGCAGCACGTCAAGCGCTTGCGCAACCGTCAGCCCTCCCGCCTCGTCGGTGAACGCCTCGCGGGCGATCAGCGCGAGCGGATAGAAGAACAGCAGCGCGAGGACGAGCGCGGGCGGCGCGATCCAGTAGCGGCCGGAACTTCGCCTCGCGCGGCGCGGCGACGACCGCGTCAGACAAGGGCGCCCTCGGCGATCAGGCTCGCGTCGCCAGGAGCGAAGAACAGGTCGAGCCGGCCGCCGCGCTCGGGCAGGGCGGGCAGGCGCGTCGTGACGATGCGAAAGGCGGCGCCTTCGACCTCCGCCACCAGGTGTGTGAGTTCGCCCTGCCAATGGACCTCCCTGAGGACGCCGGAAATCGCATTTGAACGCGCGTCGCCGCGCGCCAGCGTGACATTCTGCGGCCGGACGCAGAGCAGGCGCTGGGACCCCGGCCGCTCGTCTCTGGCCGCGGCGACGAGGCTCGTTGCGCCGGCGCGCACCTTGACAAAGCCCTGCGTCGGGCCGGCGTCTTCGACGACGACGGGAAGAAGATTGGCGCGTCCGAGGAACTCGGCGGCAAAGCGGTTGGGCGGACGCCGGTAGAGGTCCGCGGTCGGGCCATGCGCGCAAAGCGCGCCATCCTTCATGATGGCGATCTTGTCGGCGAGCGTCAGCGCTTCGCCCTGGTCGTGGGTGACATAGAGAACGGTGAGCGCGGGCAGGTCGCGGTGCAGGTTGGCGATTTCCTCCACCATCGCGCGGCGGATCTGCGCGTCAAGCGCCGACAGCGGTTCATCGAGCAGCAGGACGCGAGGGCGCACGGCGAGGGCGCGCGCTATCGCGACGCGCTGCTGCTGCCCGCCGGACAATTCGCGCGGATAGCGCGTCGCAAATTGCGACATGCCGACGACCCGCAGCGCGTCGGCCACGCGATCCCTGATCAACGCCTTGCCTTCGCCCCGCGCCTTGAGGCCGAAGGCGACGTTTTCTTCGGCCCGCATGTGCGGGAACAGCGCGTAGTTCTGCACCACCATGCCCAGGCCGCGCTCATAAGGCGGCAGGTCGGTCACGTCGCTCGCGCCGATGGAGATGCGTCCCCCGGCGAGGCGCACGAACCCCGCGACGGCGCGCAGCGCCGTGGTCTTGCCCGAACCGGAGGGGCCGATCAAAGCGAGAATTTCGCCCGCCGCGACTTCGAGCGTCAGCGGCTTCAACACCACGACGCCGCGATAGGCGACGCTGACCCGGTCGAAGGCGACGTTCGACCTGGCGCCGCGGACGAGCGCGGCGCTGCTCCTCGCCGCTGGGGCGGCGGCCAGGGCGGAAACCGACAAATCAGCTCCCCGTCGCCTGGCGCCAGCGGGCGACGTCGGCCGGCAGGTCCTTGAGCACCTGCGCCCAATCGGGCTGCCACAGCGTCACGCCCTTCAGCGCCTCGTGCAGCCTCGCGTAGTTGGCGTCGGTCGGCGTGACGTCCTTGCGAACCGGCTCGCCGATCGCCACCGACGAGATCGTCGATTGCGCGTCCTTGCTCAGCAGGAACTCGATCAGCTTCTTGCCGTTCTCGACGTTCGGCGCGCCTTCGACGAGGCCGATATAATAGGGCAGCGGCAGGGCCGAGCGCTCGCCGTTCGGACCCTCCGGCCAGAACACGCGAATGTTCGGATCGTCCGCCATCTGCGACATGTTCATCTGCAGGTCGCCGTTGGCGACATAGAGTTCGGACTTGTTGACCAGCGCCGTCAGCTTGCCGGTCGAGGCGGACGGGCCGACATTGTTCTCCTGCAGCCTCTTGAGATAGTCGAACGCGGCGTCCTTGCCGCCGAACGAATGGATGACCTGCAGCATCACTGCGGTGCCGTCGCCAGCCTGGCCGGGCGTCGAATACTGGATCTTGCCCTTGAACTTCTGACGCCGCCATCGATCGCCGCCGCCGCCTCCGGCTTGAATTTCTGCAGCAGACCCTCGGCTTCGGCGCGCTGGATGAACGGCGGCAAGGTGACCAGGACATCGGCTTGCGGATTGGACTTCTCCTTGGCGATCCGTTCGACCACGCCGCCGGAGCCGCCCTCGATGTATTGAACCTTGATCCCGGTGGCCTTGGCGAAGGCGTCGAATTGGGTTTCGAACCAGCTGCCGGCGCCGTCATGCAGGCCATCGGCCGCATAAATCGTCACGACGTTCGAAGCCGCCCAGCCCGGCGTCGCAGCGGCGGCGGCCGACAGGAACAATGCGCCCAACAAGGTCTTCATTGGCCCAACCCCCCTCTGTTTGCCGCAAGATCGCTCGATTAGGCCGTTTGCATGAACGTGATGTGACGCGGCGCCGAGGGCGCGAGGGCCGGTCGCGGCCGGGCCGCGCCGGTTCGGTGGAGGCCTCGCCAGGGGTCGCGAACAGGCTGCGTCTCGCGTCTCGCCAGGCGGTCCGGCCGGGGATCACGGCGGGCTTGCGATCGCGACGGGCCGACGAACGTCGCCGGCCTTCGCTTATTCCGAAAGGCCGGCCGGCGTCTCGGATTGGATGGGCACGCGCGGCGGATCGCCGGAAAAGCCGCAGGCGGTCAGCGCGGCGAGCATATGCGCCGGCGCCGGCGCTTCGACGACGATCGGCGGCCTGGATTTGGCGATCGGCACGCAGACGCGCCGCGCGAGCAATTGCAAGCCGATCGCCGATTTCGGAGCCTCTCCCCTTGCCGCCGTCCCATAAACGCCATCGCCGAGAATCGGCCAGCCCTGGGCGGCGCAATGAACGCGCAATTGGTGGGTGCGTCCGGTCAACGGCTCGAGGGCGAGCCAGGCGACGGGGCGCCCGTCGACTTCGCCGCGCCCGGCGATCGTCCAACGCGTTTGCGCCGGCGCGCCGTTTGGATCGACCTTCATCCACCAGCCGCGCGTCGCGTCGAGCCGGCCGAGCGGCAGATCGATGAGGCCCCGCGCGGTTTGCGGGCCGCCCTCGACGATCGCCCAATAGGTCTTTTCGACTCGCCCCTGCTTGAACAACAAACCAAGTTTTTCCAGGGCCTTGTGGTGCCGGCCGAGCACCAGGCAGCCGGCGGTTTCGCGATCGAGCCGATGGGCGAGCGCGGGCCGGCGCGGCAGGCCGAAGCGAAGCGCGTCGAAATCATCCTCAAGGCTCGCCCCGCCCTTAGGGCCCTTGTGGACGGCGACGCCCGCCGGCTTGTCGAGGACGAGCATCAACCCGTCGCGATAGAGCAGGCGCGCTCTTGTTTCTTCTGGCGTCATGACCCAATAGCTAGCCCCGCGACCCTCGCGCGCCAAGCCTCGACGACTATATAGGCGCTGGCGGGAAGGCGTTTGGAAGGCTTATGACATTCAACGACGACGGCGCGGAGAAATCCAAGGCCGGATTGTTGCGCCGGCTGTTCTCGCGCGCCGGGCCCAACCCGCCGCCGCAGGCGCCCGCCGACGCGGTCGCGCCTCAGACGGTGCCGGCGCCGGCCAGGCGCGCCTGGTTTGCGCGCCTTAGGTCAGGCTTGTCCCGGTCATCCGCTTCGATCGGCCAGGGCATTGTCGACATCGTCTCGAAACGCCGTCTCGACGCCGCCGCGCTCGACGATCTCGAAGAGGTGCTGATCCGCGCCGATCTCGGCGTCGCCGCGGCGGCGCGCATCCGCGAGGCCGTCGCGCGCGGACGCTACGACAAGACGATCGAGCCGCAGGAGGTCCGGGCGATCCTCGCCGCCGAGGTCGAGCGGATCCTCGCGCCCGTCGCGCGCCCGCTGGTCGTCGATGCCCGAAAAAAGCCCTTCGTCATCCTGGTGGTCGGCGTCAACGGCTCGGGCAAGACGACGACGATCGGCAAGCTCGCCGCGAAATTTTCCGCCGACGGGCTGAACGTGACGCTGGCGGCCGGCGACACGTT